>JALZVD010000169.1 GCA_023300205.1 Akkermansiaceae bacterium
CTTTTGTTCCCTGCGATCAATGTGAATGACTCTGTAACTAAGTCAAAGTTTGATAATTTGTATGGTTGCCGTGAGTCACTTGTTGACGGAATCAAGCGTGCGACTGATGTGATGATTTCTGGTAAGCACGCAGTTGTGTGTGGTTACGGAGATGTGGGTAAGGGGTCTGCACAGGCTCTTAAGAACATGGGTGCGATAGTGACTGTTACTGAGATTGATCCAATCTGTGCGCTTCAGGCTGCAATGGAAGGATACCAGGTAAACACGATTGAGAGTACTCTTGGAACTGCTGATATCTATGTGACTACAACTGGTAACAAAGACATTATTACTTTCGATCACATGGAGAAGATGAAGGATCAAGCGATCGTTTGTAACATTGGTCACTTTGATAATGAGATTCAAGGAGAGAAGCTTAGTAGCGCTCCGGGTGTGACGCATTTGAATATCAAGCCGCAGGTTGATAAGTATACGTTTGCTGGTGGAAATAGTATTTATCTGCTTGCTGAAGGGCGTTTGATTAACCTTGGATGCGCGACTGGTCACCCATCATTCGTTATGTCTAACAGCTTTGCTAACCAGACTCTTGCACAGATCGATCTCTGGGCGAATAAGGGTGAGTATGAGAATAAACTCTACCTTCTTCCTAAGGCGCTTGATGAAGAAGTAGCGAGACTTCACCTTGAGAAGATAGGGGCGAAGCTTACTGTTCTCTCACAAGAGCAGGCTGATTATATCCATGTTCCTGTAGAGGGGCCGTATAAGCCAGAGACCTATAGATACTAGGGTTTTTACATATTTAGAAAAATTTAAAGCACCAAGGGAGACCTTGGTGCTTTTTTATTTATTGTTTTAGTGAATCTAGCGTTCGATGAATTCTAAAAGTAACTGAGGCCAGATGATGGCGGGCTGTTTTTGAATGGATTCACCGGGCCTTCCCATGCCAAAGCCGTGGGCAGATTTTGGGAACAGGTGAAGTTCACAGGGGACTTTTTCACGCGTGTATGCTTCTGTTAGAGCTATGGAGAGTTTTGCATCTACGGGGTCAAATTGATTGTGAGCGATGAATAGTGGTGGTGAGCTTTTCTTGACTTGGCGTTCAGGCGAGGCGGCGATGAGTTGCTCTTCTGTGGGGGAGTCTCCGAATAGTGCTTTTTTGGAGCCTTTGTGAGAGGTCGGAGCGATCATGCTGGCGACTGGATAGATGAGAGCTGCGAACTTGGGGCGGACGTTGTGGTTTATGATCTGAGGTTCGCTAGGGATTTTTTCATCGAATCTTGTTGCGCACATGGATGCTAGGTGTCCACCTGCAGAGAAGCCAATGATACCGACTTCATCTGGTGAGAATTGATATTTTAGCGCTAGGGTTTTGACTAATCTGATGGATTGTCTTGCGTCTAGGAGAGGTCCGGGGAATTTGAAGGCTTGGTGGTTTCCTTCGCTGACTCGGTAGTGGAGGACGAAGCAGGTGAAGCCTTTGGATGCGAAGTGGGTGGCAATTTGGTTTCCTTCCTTTTTGTAGGCTAATATGCGGTAGGCTCCTCCGGGAAAGATGATGAGGGCTTTTCCATTGGGTTTGGTTTTGGCGGGAAATATACGCATGAATGGCTTGCTGATTTCAGTAAGGCGTTGATTGTCTTTGTTTACTGGGGGCTTGTGCTGATAGTCAGATGGGAATCCTGGGACTTGCTCTAAATCTGACCAGAGGTCGATTTCTTGTGCGTTAAGAATAGTGGTGAGGATTAGAAGTAGAGAGAAGAGAGTGAATTTCATTTTTTAAGATTAGTCTATGTTTGTTAAGGAGCCAATGAGAAAAGTGGGGATATTTTTTTGAAAAAAACATGTTTTTAGGCTGGATTTTTACTGGTTTGGAGATAATAGTCCCTTTCCAGCGAGAGACTTTTTGTCTAGTCTAGCTGAGGTAATTTACACTGTTTCAACGGATTCCAAGTATTTCATGATAAAATTAACGACTCTACTTAGCCTATTTTTCACTATTGAGATTCATTCTCAGGATATAGTGAGCCAAGAAGATGTAGCGAAAGAACTGATCCGTCAGTGGGTAAAAACTGAGCAACAGCTGAGTGAGGAGGAGGAGACTTGGAAGCAGGAGAAGGCGCATGTTTCTGAGCTTTTGGAACTGTATTCTAAGGAGCTGGTATTACTGAATGAGGAGCTCGCAGCAGTGCCGTCTGTGGAGCTGGATGATGCGAATAAGCAGAAGTTAGATGAGCAGATCAAAATGGATGATCTGAAGCGTGTTGAGTTACGTGATTTTTTGGTGCGTCTGAAGCCTAGGGTTTTGGCATTAGTGAAGAAGTTTCCTGAGCCACTACAAGATCAAATATTTGAGACTATGCTAGAGTTAGATTCTCCAGATGTGGATGGTTCTGCACGTGATCTTTTGATGCCGATGTTGAGTATGATTGATTCAGGAAATAGTTTTCATGCGGGAGTTTATAGAACGCGTCATAAGGTGTTGATCGGTGAGGATGAGTGGCAGGCTGAGGTGATGTATCTGGGATTAGGGCGTGCTTATTTCTGGGTAGGAGAGAAGGCTGGGGTGGGATCACCCGGAGCGGAAGGCTGGCAGTGGAAGCGCGATGATGCTCTGCTAAGAGAAGTAAAGAAGGCAATGTCAGTATTTGATAAACAGACGCAACCGCAACTCATCCAACTACCACTTAAAGTAAACTAGCATGAAAATGAAATCCTATTTATTGTTATTAATAGTTTGTGTGTCTGGTTTGTTCACTCCTGTGCTTTATGGACAGGCGAAGGTGGATTTGGCGGGGATTAAAAAAGATTTGGAAGCGAGTTCTAAGAAGCTTAGTGCGCAGCGTGAGGCTGTGACTAAGGAGAAGATCGATCTTGCGGGGAAACTTATGCTTAGCCAAGCTGAAATCACTGAGAAGCGACGTAAGTCTAGGCTAGCTGAGATGGGGAATGCAGATAGGAAAGTGGTGCTGGCTAAGTTACAGGGCGAGGCCTCTGCGAAGCGTCGTGAGGTGGATTACTTAGAGAAGCAGTTGGCTGCTTTTGGTGGTAAGGTTATTGGTTCTATGTATAAGGGGGAAGTGGTGGATGAGGGCAGGTTACCTCAGGGGGATTCTCTGGTGGAGCGGATGAAGGCTCTTGAGTTGGGGATAGACCGTTTAGAGATGATGCTCGGTGGAGCAGTGGTGGAGGCTGAAGTGGCTGATGCTACGGGTAAGATCCAGAAGGGTAAGATAGTGAGTTTTGGTCCTGTGGCTTGGTTTGCTAGTGTGTCTGGTGATGCGGCTAGTTCTGGAGCCGTGGTGGTGGATAAGGCTTCAAGAAATGCGAATCTGGTTGATGCGGGGAATACTGATATTGCGAGGTTAGTTGCTGGTGAGGAAGTTAGTTTAGAGATGGACCTGACTGGTGGTAAGGCGAGGGCGCTGGCATCGATCAGTAATACTCCGTTGGCGTTGTTTAGTAAGGGTGGTGCTTGGATCTGGCCGATCATTGCGGTGGCTTTGGTGTCTCTGGTTTGTGCGGTGATGAAGTTCTTACAGCTTTCTAAGATCAAGAATCCACAGGTGGGCTGGTTATCTGGTCTGCTGGAGGTGGTGAGGGCTGGTAATGCTGATGCCGCTATGAGTGCTTGTGATGGGGTACAGCATCCTATCGGGGCGGTGATGAAGAATGCTCTTAGTGGTGTGCATAAGGGAGCTGATGTGGTGGAGGAGATCGTTTATGAGCAGATGATTGATGTGCAGACGAGTCTTCAGAAATGGCTGCCATTTATAGCGGTGACGGCCGCTATTGCGCCATTGTTAGGTTTGTTGGGTACGGTGTCTGGAATGATCACGACCTTTAATGGCTTATCTGTGGTGGGGACGGGTGATCCTAAATTACTTTCAGGAGGGATTTCTGAGGCACTTGTTACGACGTTGTTTGGTCTGGTGGTGGCGATTCCGGCATTGATCTTGCATTCGTTGCTTTCTAGGAGGTCTCAAGGGATTATTCAAACGACTGAGAAAATTGGTCTGACTGTGGTGAACTGTATCCGTAAAAAATAAATGCATTTACTCATTCAACTGTTTTCAGAAATTAGGATTGTCTTGGTTCAAGGCGGTCCGGTTCTTTGGGTGATGATGGGCTTGTCGGTGATTCTTTATGGGTTGATTATTTCAACATGGGTGGGTCTGTATAAGGTGAAGCAGGAGGTGCATGCTCTGGATGAGACGAAGGTGAGCTATGAGAATGAGAAGACAGTAGAGGCGGATGTGGCTATTTTTGAGTTAGATCGATTTGCGTGGGTGAAGCGGCGGTTGCCTATGATTGCGGTGTTAGTGGCAGCGGCTCCTTTGGCTGGGTTGTTAGGGACGGTTTTTGGTATGTTTGTGACGTTTGATGGGCTAGCGAGTCAGGCTGGTGCTACACCGATCGATAGTATTTCGATGGGTATTTCTTCAGCGATGATTACGACTCAGGCGGGGTTATTTATGGCGATTCCTGGGGCGATTTTATTGGCTATTTTACGTAGTCAGACGAGTGGAGTGGAAGGATGTCTGGAGCAGAAGATGTATCAGCATATAGCAGAGATGAAAGGAGTTAGAGTATGAGGAGGATGAGGCATTTTTCGTCTAATAGTGAGAACGAAGCTAGTATTGATATGTCACCGTTGATTGATGTGGTGTTCATTTTGTTGATCTTTTTTATCGTCACGACTGTGTTTAATAATGAGGCGGGAGTGGATGTGGCGAAGCCGCCGAAGATGGCGAGTAGTAAGTCACTGGATAGTAATGCGATCATGATCGCGGTGACGAATAATGGTCAGGTTTATTATGCGGGAAGGAATATTGGAGTTCATGGTGTGGCTGGAGCGGTGTCGGTGGCTCAGTCTGGGGGCGATCCATTGCCATTGATCATCCAAGGGGATGCGGGTGCTCAGCATGGGCTGATCACTAAGGTGATAGGAGAGGCGACTGAGGCGGGGGTGAAGTCCGTATCGATCAGCACAGCGATCAACAACTAAAGAGAAGCGACGATGTTTTTAAAATCCATATTCACAGGCACACTGATCACGGCAATTCTAGTGTCTGTGCTGGCGGCTACACGGCTGATGAAGACGGAAGATGATGCTAAAGATCTGGTGCTTTATGAGATAGATGAGGTTGTGATGGCCGCTCCACCTGAGCCGCCTATGGAAGAGGAGGATCCAGAAGAGACAGAAGTGGAAAGTTTACCTGTGGCACCGATTCCTGCGTTAGATTTGATGAGTGATTCGACGCTTGATTCGACGCCTCTGCCTTTGACGACTGCGAGTTTTAATCCTGAGCTTAGTGTGAGTGAATTTGCGATTGATCGAGAGCCTGCGTATTTGCCTGTGGTGAAGATAGTGAAGCCGAAGCCAAAGCCTGTGGCGAAGTATGTTCCGAAGTATGTTCCGAAGCGGAAGGTGACTACTAAGCCAACCGTGGTAAAGAAGAAGTATGTAGTACCTGTGAAGCCGAAGGTGTATATTAAGCCTAAACCTCCCGCACCAAAGCGCGAGGTGATTAAGTCATCTTATTCACCTAATAAGCTGGATAGTATGCCACGCGAACTACGAAAAGGTAGTTTTAGTTGGCCTAGAAGCGCTAAGGGATCCAGTGGAACGGTTAAGCTTCAAATCGAGCTCAGCACATCAGGTAAAGTGAGAGTGATCAAAGTGATATCATCTACTGATCCTAAGCTAATCTCAGCAGCTAAACGAGTGGCAACGGGTAGTCGCTTTACTGCTCCTAAGTATCGCGGTAAGGTAGTAAAAACAGAATTTATCATGCCTTACATTTTAAATAAACCGAGAAGATAATGCCCGTGACCATGAAATCATTTATTCTAACTAGTCTCATTTTAAGTTCTTTCTGTGTGAAGGGAGCTGAGTCTTTACCGCTATCTAAGGATTACTGGAAGAGTGATGCTTTTAGGAAGGCATTCAATGGTTCTTACCGGATCAATGCCAGTATAGAGCCCTTTGTGGAGACTAAGGAGCGGGTTTTATTAGTGGCTGTGCAGGAGCATATGGCGAAGGGGGAGAGGGTGTCTGCACTCAGTAAGCTTAAGGCTAGCTCGCTTGCTACGAGCTCTGCTGCGGTGATGTTTAATATTGGTAATCTTGCTTTTGAGACAGGTGATCTAGAGTTGGCTAAGAAGCAGTATCTTGCGGCGATAAAGAAGTTCCCTACGTTTCTGAGGGCTCACCAGAACTTAGCATTTGCGTATGCGAGTGAGGCTGATTACGAGAAGGCATTTCCTCATTTGTTAGAGGTGATACGGTTAGGCTCACAGGATGGAGCGGTGATGGGTTTGTTAGGATATTGTTATCAGCAGAAGGAGAATTTTACATCAGCGTTACAGGCATTTAAGAACGCTCAGCTTACTGAGCCTGAGAATATAGAATGGAAGATAGGGGAAGCGTATTGTTATGACTCACTGGGTGATGATGCAAAGGCACTGAACCTCTATGAATCTATTGTTAAGGAGAAGCCTGCTGAAGCTCAGTATATGTTTTTATTGATTAATCTGTATCAGAGAACGGGGCAGATTGATGAAGCGATTGTGAATTTAGAGCTACTGCGTAGAGAGGGGAAGCTGGATTTTGCGCATAAAATTCTTCTTGGTTCGTTGCATCTGAGCGATGGGAGTAAGGTGATAGGTTCTGAGGTGATCCGAGAGGTTTTGAAGTCTGATGAGCTGGGTGATGGGAATCTGGCGATGAATGCGGTTGGCTTTGCGATAGGGAGTGGTGACTTTGATTTGGCGTTAGAATTTCATAGCTTGATCAAGCCTGAGTTGGTGAAAAAGTTAAGTTCTACTGAGGCTAGCAATAGGCGTTACCAGAGGCAGGAGGCGGAGATCTTGATGTTACAAGATAAGGA
>JALZVD010000170.1 GCA_023300205.1 Akkermansiaceae bacterium
CGGTGAATTTTTCCTGATCAGGAGCTGTTCCGTTACCTGCGAATACTGCTGTGATTGCTTTTAGTATGATGTCTTTGTCTAGGGTGGCATCTTCTGAGATTTGGCTTCCTAGTCTGTAGCCAACACCTTGGCTCACGATTTCTACTGCTTCTTGTAAATTCATATCGGCGGGACGCTAGTGTGAGTATGGTGAAAGGTCAACAGTGCAGGGGGATTTTTTCATCTTTATGTAGATTACTTGGCGGTTGCTTATTTGTGCTTGTTAGGCTAGTTTGCTCAGCAATGAACATCATCATTGTAGGAGCTGGGGAGGTAGGAAGACATATGGCTGAGTCATTGTCTCGTGAGGCGCATAGTATTGTGGTTATAGAATCTAAGCCAGCCTTGGCGCATGATTTAGAGCAGTCGTTAGATGCGAAGGTGATTCAGGGTGATGGAACGAGCATTTCTGTGCTTTTAGAGGCTGATGTGGGGAATTGTGATCTATTTCTAGCGCTGACTAGTGATAATACGGTGAATATGATGACGGCTTCGATGGCGAGTAAGTTAGAGGCGGGGAAGGTGATCTGTAGGGTTCATCCTGGCTTGCAACGTGAGGAGTGGTTATTTGATTATAGAGGACATTTCGGGATAGATCATATTTTCAGCTCGGAGAGACTGAGCGCGATCGAGTTGGCTAAGTTTATACGTAATCCTGATTCTCTGGTGGTGGAGGAGGTGGCACGAGGGAAGATAGAGCTGCAGCAGGTGAGGGTGTGTGAGACGAGTGATGTGATCGGTAAGATGCTGATGCAGCTAAAGGCGCCTGAGCGGACACGGGTGGCTGCTGTTTCACGTGGCGGGGAGCATTTTGTACCTAGTGCTAGGACTACGCTAGAGGCTGGTGATGTGGTGACTATTTTTGGTGAGCCAAGGAGCTTGAAGGATTTAGCGGATAGGTTGCAGAAGGGGAAGGATAGTAAAGATGAGATTAGGGTGGTTATTTTTGGTGGTGGTGAGTATGGGTTTTCGTTGGCGCAGATGTTAGAGAGCTGGAATTGTAAGGTGAGGATACTGGAGAAAGATCCGGTGGTGGCACAGAAGTTAATGGATAGGTTGTCCAACACGACGGTAATCAATACGGATGGTACGGTGCTGGCTGAGTTGGAGGAGGAACGAGTGGGGCAGGCTGACTTTTTTGTGGCTACGAGCGTGAGTGATGAGGATAATGTGATGACTTGTCTTCAGGCGCATAATTTAGGAACTAAAAACTGTCTGACTTTGATTCACCGGGCTGACTATGCTAATGCGATTAGTGCGAGTGGTAGACATTTCGGAATGATAGCGGCGGTTAGTCCTCGTGAGGCGAGTAGACGTGATATTGAGAAATTTATTACGACTGATCAGTATCACATCGTGAAGAAGCTGGGAGCAGGTGAGGTGATTGAGACTAGGGTTGAGAGAGGAGCTGTCGTTGCAGGTAAGATGGTAGGTGAGGTGGAATGGCCTGAAGGCTGTGTGCTGGTGGCTAAAATGCGTGGGATTCATGCGGATGTGCCAGGTCCTGACGATGTACTGGATCCTGGAGACATAGTCTATGCAATGGTCTCTCCTAAAGTTCGGAAAAAGTTCTTAAAATTAGTGAGGTAATTGTTACTAAACGTTGACAATTTGGTTATCTAGCAGTAGCTGGCAGTGATGAGTGCAGCAACAAATACTACTAAATTTACGGAAAATGGCTTATTGAAAAGACCAGATGTGGTTTTGATAGGTGGTGGAATTATGAGTGCGACTCTGGGGATTATGCTTAAGAAGCTAAAGCCGGAGATAAATATTCAGATTGTTGAGCTACTTTCTTCAGTAGCGATGGAGAGTAGTCATGCATGGAATAATGCAGGGACTGGACATGCTGCGCTATGTGAGCTGAATTATACTCCTATTTTAGAAAATGGTGATGTGGACATCAGTAAGGCGATAGAAATTAATGAGGACTTTGAGCTATCCAAGCAGTTCTGGTCTTATCTAGTGGAGGAGGGGGTGATTGATAATCCGGCGGAGTTTATCCGAAAGGTTCCACATATGAGTTTTGTGAAGGGCGCTGATAATGTGGATTTTCTTAAAAAGCGTCACGCTGCGATGACGGCACATCATTTCTTTGATGAAATGGAGTTTTCTGATGACGCTGCTCAGATTGGGGAGTGGACTCCATTAATCGAAATGGGCCGAGATGAGACAGATGAAATAGCTGTTACTAGAGTGGAGACAGGAACTGATATAGATTTTGGTTCGTTGACGAAGGTTTTGTTTAATCATTTGATTAGTTTAGAGGGAGTGGAGCTAGCTACTACGACTGCTGTTAGAGATCTGGATAGACAGAAAAATGGTGAGTGGGAGGTGAAGGTAAAAAAAGTGGGGGACTTTTTCTCAGAGAAGATCAATACGCCATTTGTGTTTATTGGTGCAGGTGGAGGTTCTTTAAAATTATTACAGAAGTCTGATATTAAAGAAGGTGAGGGGTTTGGAGGGTTTCCTATTAGTGGTCAGTTTCTAGTTTGTAATAACCAAGATCTGGTAGAGAAACATTGTGCAAAGGTTTATGGTAAGGCTGCTGTGGGAGCCCCTCCGATGTCTGTGCCTCATTTGGATACTCGCGTGATTCAGGGTAGAAATAGTTTGTTGTTTGGGCCGTATGCAGGATTTTCACCTAAGTTTCTAAAGCGCGGTTCGATGCTTGATTTACTTTCTAGTGTGACACTTGATAACATAGGTCCAATGTTGGCAGTTGGTAGAGATAACATGAATTTGACTGAGTATCTTTATCAGGAGGTTATCAATACTCATGCTGATAGAATGGATTTATTAAGAGATTTTTTCCCAGGAGCAAAAGATGAGGAATGGGATCTGGTCACAGCTGGCCAGAGAGTTCAGATTATTAAGAAAGATTCAGAGAAGGGTGGGAAGTTACAGTTTGGAACTGAGGTTGTGGCTTCAGGTGATGGTTCTTTGTCTGCTTTGCTGGGTGCTAGTCCAGGAGCTTCTACTGCAGTAGCTATTATTCTAGAAGTATTAGAAAAATGCTTTTCTGATGAAATGGAAGGTGATGGGTGGGTTGCGATGATGCAGGATATTGTTCCTACTTATAAGAAAGATTTATCTACTGATGAGCCATTGTATAATGTTATCAGGACTAAAGTAGATAGATCTCTGAAACTTATTTAGAGGGTAGGGAATAAAAAAGCCATTGTTGCATAATAAAGAAGAATGGCTTATTTTTTGATATTAGTTCATTTACTAGAAAGCATTGACATCTTTAACGGTCTGCTAGGTCGTGATTAAAATCAATAGATTTTCTGAGAGCTCCCATGATCTTACATAGGTTGAATTTACCTTTTACAGCTTTTTTGCAGTCATCATCAGAGAATGCTTCTTTACTTATATTTCTGCCGATTTCGCCGTAATGGGTAATGATTTCGTTGTCTAGTAGGCCTATTTTGGAACGATACGCGGATATTGCTTTATTGGCTTTCCCCATGACTTCATAGTTACCTGCAGCGTTATCTTTATAGGTACTTTTAGAGGTTTTAAGGGAGTCGGCAATCGTAGCTAAAATGGCGCTCTGTTTGGCTAGTTTAGTGTCTGAGAGTAGTTTTTTTTCTTTGAGGTCGCCGAATTTTTTCTTCAGGTGTTCTAACTTAGATTGCTCTGAATTTACTTCCTCATTAGAAGCGTCAGTGGATTGGATTGCCTCTAGTTTAGCGACGACTCCATCATAGCTTCTTTTGATGTTTGTGGCTACATTACTGATGTCTTGTTGTTCAGATTCGATCTGTTCAACAACTTGTTTTTGCTTCTCGTAAATAGCTTCAATGTCCTGACCAGGGTTATTGGCTTCTTTAAATCTGGTTTCTTGATTTTGTTTGATAGTTTCAATTTTAGATTTAATCTCTATGATTTTATCTGTGTAATTTTCTCTTTCCTGAAGTAAATTATTAATCCCCCAATAGTTGACTTTATAGTATTCGAGATCTTTCACATTAGACCAGACATTACGGCCGAGTATTTCCTCAGCTTCTTTGAGAAGTTGGAGTTCTGTAGCGGCGTCTTGGAGTCTTTTTTGTTTCCTGACTACACCAAATTTCTTTAAGAAGGATGCGATTATGTATTGTCTGTTATTCATGTTTTACCCTTTGATGGATTCCTTTAGTTGATCAATTACTTTAGAGTCCTCGAGTGTGGTCACGTTTCCTGTGATTTTGCCAGTTTTAACGAGTTCTTTGAGGAGCCTGCGCATGATTTTACCTGAGCGCGTCTTTGGTAGTGTGGGTGCGAAGTAGATGGCGTCTGGCTTAGCAATGGCTCCAATGATCTTACCCACATAGTTTCTTAGTTCTACTTTAAGTGCTTGTGTGGGTTTGGCATATTCTTTGAGTGTGACGAAGCAGATGATGGACTCGCCTTTGATATCGTGAGGTTTAGAGACGACGGCGGCTTCTGCTACTGCTTTGTGGGCTACGAGTGAGCTTTCGAGTTCAGCTGTGCCTAGTCTATGGCCAGATACATTAAGGACGTCATCTAGGCGACCTACGATGTAGATGTTACCTTTTTTATCCTTACGAGCACCATCGCCTGCGGTGTAGATGCCTTTATAGTCATTCCAGTAGGTGTCTTTATAGCGTTTTTTATCACCATAGATATTTCTTAGCATGGAAGGCCAAGGTTTTCTAATAACTAGTTTTCCAGGGACGTTAGGTTTACATTCATTGCCATTTTCATCGAGAATGGCTGCGTCTACGCCGAAGAATGGTAGGGTGGCTGTTCCGGGCTTGATAGGGGTGCATCCTGGAAGAGGGGAGATCATAATGGCTCCAGTCTCTGTCTGCCACCAAGTATCTACGATGGGGCAACGACCACTACCTATTTTTTCGTAATACCATAGCCATGCTGCTGGGTTGATGGGTTCCCCAACGGTGCCAAGTAGCCTGAGTGATGAAAGATCATGCTTATCAACGTGCTGGTCACCTGCCTTGATGAAAGCTCGTATAGCGGTGGGAGCGGTATAGAATATGGATACTCCGTATTCTTCAATGATGCTCCAGAAACGGTTCCATTCAGGGTAGTTGGGAGCACCTTCATACATGATCTGAGTGACTCCATTGAGTAGAGGTCCGTAGGTGATGTATGAATGACCGGTGATCCAACCGACATCGGCTGTGCACCAGAAGACATCATCTTCCTTCATATCAAAAATATATTTACAGGTGGAGTATGTTCCGACCATGTAACCGCCTGATGTGTGAAGAATACCTTTAGGTTTTCCTGTGGATCCAGATGTGTAGAGAATGAATAGAGGGTGCTCAGCGGAAAACCCTTTTGGCTTATGTTTAGCAGGCATGTCTGCAATGGCGTCATTCCACCATTTGTCTCTGCCTTTTTTCATCTTCACTTCGTTTCCGATACGTTTCTGAACGATGACAGTTTTGACTGTTTTATTCCGCTTTAGGGCTTCATCTACATTTTCTTTAAGGGCGACAGTGCCTCCTCTACGCCAGCCACCGTCACATGTGATGACAGCTACTGCCTGTGAGTCATCGAGTCTATCTTTAATCGATTCAGCTGAGAACCCACCAAAGACAACTGAGTGGACGGCTCCAATACGGGCACAAGCTAGCATGGCAATGGTAGCTTCCGGAGTCATGGGCATATAGATGAGGACGTTGTCCTTTGGCTTGATACCTTCTGCAATGAGAGCGTTTGCAAATCTTGAGACATCACGCAGGAGTTGACGATAGGTGATGACGCGTTTGTCACCGGGCTCACCTTCCCAGATGATGGCGGCTTTATTTCCTCTACCTTCATCTACGTGGCGGTCTACGCAGTTTTCACAGACATTAAGTTTAGCGCCGCTGAACCATTTGGCATTCGGTGCTTTCCATTCTAGGACTTTGTCCCATTTTTTTTGCCATTTGAGTTGATTTGCTTCTTTTGCCCAGAATACATTAGGTTTGTCTATTGACTCAGCATGCATGCGTTTGTATTGCGCCATACTTTTTACATGTGCTTGTTTGGAGAATTCTTTTGATGGTTTGAATTCAGTATTTTCGTCAGGTGTGATACCTTTTGTGGATTTTCTACTCATAGAATTAGGTGAAGATGAAATAGCTTTTTTTATTAGATAGATTTTAGCAAGTTAAACTAGCTTAAGACAATCTTGTATTAGATTTTTTTATGATTGTTAGATTGATGATACAGTATCTAGTCTGGCGTGGTTTTGTTTAAGATCATCAACAGTGATCCCTTTATTGCGGTTCATTTTATCTAAGTCCCGGAATGTAGCTTCCATGCCTGCGATGGCAGCTAGGACGTCTTTAGTATGGCCAGTTTCGGATATGGTATGCATGTTGCGGATAGGGAACCCGATCGATGTCACTGCGCTGTCAAATCCAGCTAGAGCAGCGGCCATGGCGTCTGTTCCTGTGTCTCTGCCAGACATGTCCATTTGATAAGGGATGTCTTGAGATTGGCAAGATTTCTCGATGAGTGAGCAGAGGTAGTCGCTGGTTACTGAGCCGCCTGTGATGGAGAATCCTTTACCCATGGCGAGAGCGTTCATCTTCTTGGCGCCTAATCCAGGAGCTGCGTCGTAGTCATGGTTAACGTCTGCGCCGATGAGGATGTCTGGCTTCATCTCTCCGGCTATTGCTGTAGCTCCGAATCTGCCAATTTCTTCATGGGTTGCGATGGTGTATAATACGCGGATGTTCTTGAGTGGTTTCTTAGCGAAGATGCGGGCGAGCTCGGCAACAAGGAAGCATCCGAGGCCATTATCAAGGTATGCTCCGTAATAGGTGTCTTTGGTGAATCCTTTACGAATAGGTCTGTCTAGAATGATGGGGTCACCTGCGCGGATACCGAGTTTTTCGATCTGTTCCTTACATTTTTCACCGTGCATTTGGAGTTCAAGGTAGAGCTCCGTGGGTTTGATTCCTTTGTCACCTGTCCTCTGACCAGGTTCTGAAAAGTGGATGGCCCCTAGGGCCTCGATGGTGCCTCCTTCTATGAGTCTGTATTTGCCGGGTTTCTTAGGGTCTTGGGAGAACAGTTTTACTTCGTGGCCGATGAGTGTGCAGGGTAGGAATGAGTCGCTATTGACCCATATTTTTCCATCATTTCCTATGCTGCGAACTTGGAGGCGAATTTTGTCAGCGTGGCCTATGATCATGACTGATGTGCGGTCTTCTTCATCTGGGTGAGAGTCTAAAACGATTCCAGCGTTGCCTTTGAACTGATGGATGCCCCATGAAGCTGGTTTTATTTCTTCGAAGAAGGGTTTGATTACTCCGTATGACATTGCTGCTTCCAGGCCGATTGGGCTAGGAGCAGAGAGTATTTTTTTCATCCATTCGAATTGCTTTTCAGGCATGGATTGCTCCCATGCTGGTTTTGTGGTCTTAGTAGGCATAGTGTGTGTATTTTCTTTCATGTAGAGTGGGGGATGATATTTGTGAAACAAGCGAAAATTGTATGTTTTTTTAAGAGTTTGATAATAGAATTGAGAGTATTTTTTCTTTCATCTCAGGGAGGGGGCCATAGAGTCTTTAGTATGAAATGGTATACTGCGTTTACTTTATTTGCTCTTACTTTGATGGGGGCTAGTGCTCAGGAGGTGAAGCAGGGGGAAGGTGGCTTGAATCGTCTAGCAAAGGAGTCTTCACCTTATCTTAGGTTACATGCTAAGAATCCTGTGAATTGGTATGCATGGGGAGATGCTGCATTTGCTAGGGCGAAGAAGGATAATAAGCCGATTCTTTTGAGTATAGGTTACTCAACTTGTCATTGGTGTCATGTGATGGAACGAGAGTCATTTGAAGATAAGAAAATAGCGGATATTCTTAATCAAGATTTCGTTTGTATCAAGCTGGACAGGGAAGAGCGGCCAGACATTGATAAGATATACATGACTAGTTATAATGTGATGACTGGAGAAAGCGGGGGATGGCCGCTGAATGTGTTTTTGACTCCTGACCTGAAGATGTTCTATGGAGGGACTTATTTTCCACCGAGAACAAAGTCTGGAAGAGTAGGGTTTGAAAGTGTGATTCAGCAGTTAAGTGTGGCTTGGGATAAGAAGAATGGGGAAGTTTTGGCATCCGCGAATGGGTTTGCTGATAATATGAAGAAGGCTCTGGATGATAGGGGTGCGGATTCTGAGGTTGTGAAGAAGTCGGTCTTGGAATTGGCAGTTAAGCAGCTGATGAGTAATGCGGATAATACAGGTGGTGGTTGGGGGGGAGCTAAGGGACCTAAATTTCCACAGCCATCAAATCTTAGTTATCTGCTGAGATCTTGGCAGCGCACGGGTAATGTTGAGTTGTTAGATTTTGTGAAGCTGACTGCTACGAAAATGGCTAACGGGGGGATTCATGATCATCTTGGAGGAGGTTTCCACCGTTACTCTGTAGATGGACAGTGGCTGGTGCCGCATTTTGAGAAGATGTTGTATGATCAGGCGCAGTTGTTAGACTTGTATCTCGATCTTTATGTGATCACAGGTGATGAGAGGTATAGGGACGTGGCTGAACGCACGGCGGACTTTGTAATGAGGGATATGCAGTCACCGCAGGGTGGTTACTATTGTGCGCAGGATGCTCAGAGTGAGGGTAAGGAAGGGAAGTATTGGTGTTGGAAGATGGAGGGGTTGCGTGCGTTTTTAAATGATGAAGAATTTTTTGAGGTGGTTGAGTATTTTCATCTAACAGAAGATGGGAACTTTTATGATTTTTCTGATCCAGAGGCTCTGAAGTCTCAGAATGTTCTTTCACTTACTCCTGATGCGGGTGAGCAGAAACTGTCAAACCATCTGGTTTCTGCGATAGCTAAGATGAATTCTGTTAGGGCGAAGCGTGTTCCTCCCGCGACAGATAAGAAAGTTCTGGCTTCATGGAATGGTATGATGATAGGGAGCATGGCTAGAGCAGGCATAGTCTTGAAGAATCAGGATTTTACGGATAGTGCAGTTGCTGCGATGGGCTTCATAAAAGCTAAGCTTTGGAAGAAGAATGAGGTTGGTAAATGGAGACTAGATCACGATTATTATGATCGTTCTGAGCTGGGTGATCTTGGTGA
>JALZVD010000171.1 GCA_023300205.1 Akkermansiaceae bacterium
GAAAGCTGGTTTATAGGTTGACTAAATAGGCTCATAGATTACTAAATAACTTCATCTATGAAAGATCCGATTACTGTATCCGTGACAGGAGCTGCTGGCCAGATAGGCTATGCGTTGCTCTTCCGTATTGCTTCTGGTTCTATGTTTGGTCCAGATCAGCCAGTAAACCTTCGCTTGATTGAGATTGAGCCGGGGATGAAGGCTCTACAGGGAGTGGTGATGGAGTTAGATGATTGTGCTTTTCCCACATTGAATGAAGTGGTAGCTACGAGTGATCTAGCTGAAGGATTTAAGGGGGCTAACTGGGCATTGCTCGTGGGTTCTGTACCACGTGGGCCAGGGATGGAGAGAAAGGATCTTTTGGGGATTAATGGGAAGATTTTCACTGGGCAGGGGCAGGCGATAGCCGCCAATGCGGCCGGTGATGTGAGGACGCTAGTTGTTGGTAATCCTTGTAATACGAATTGTTTGATTGCGATGAACGCAGCGAAGGGGATTCCGAATGATCAATTTTTTGCGATGACTAGGCTTGATGAGAATAGAGCAAAATCTCAGTTGGCGGATAAGGCAGGAGTGCATCATAGCGAGGTTTCTAATCTCTGCATCTGGGGAAATCATTCAGCGACTCAGTATCCTGATTATACGAATGCTAAGATTAATGGAGCGGCTGTGAGTGATGTGATCAGTGATAGGGAATGGCTTCAGGGTGAATTTATTTCTACTGTGCAGCAGCGTGGTGCAGCTATTATCCAGGCGAGAGGGGCTTCATCAGCGGCTTCAGCAGCAAATGGTGTGGTTGATACAGTGCGCAGTCTGACTAATGCTACACCTGTGGGTGACTGGACGAGTGTGGCAGTGTGTTCTAACGGTGAGTATGGAATAGATGCAGGGCTTATGGCGTCTATGCCTATACGGACTGATGGTAAAACTTGGGAAGTAGTCGATGGTGTTGAGGTTGGTGATTTCTCACGTCAGAAAATAGATGCTTCTGTTCAGGAGTTACGTGAGGAGAAGGAGGCAGTGGCTGATCTGTTAGGCTAGAGTTACTAGCGGTATTCATTTTAACAGTAGTGCAGTTCTCGTTCTTGGGGGCTGCATTTTTTATTTAGAATGTCTGGAGGTTAGATTGTGGATTTAAATTTTTAGTAAAATGGGAGGTGATGGGGGCGTGTTAGTCTTGCTAAATCGGGTGCATGGTGTTTTCTGATGGCATGCAGATTCTTAATAATATCAGCGAACTGAATACGATAGATGGTTCACTTCATCTTGCGTTGGGGGTGTTTGATGGTTTGCATGTGGGCCACCAGGCAGTGATTATGAATGCTGTGGCTTCGGCGAAGAGTATGGGAGGTAAAGTGGTGGTGATTACTTTTGAACCTCATCCTGTTCGGGTGTTAGCTCCAGATAGAGCACCGAGGAGGATCTTGGCTTCGATAGAGCATAAGGCTGATTTGTTAGGGGCGATGGGGGTGGATTTTCTATGCGTGCAGGAATTCACGTTAGATTTTGCTGCGCGTGAGGCTAAGGATTTTATTGGAGATTTGGTGGGTTATGGAGATGATTTGCAGACGATAGCGGTTGGAGAGGACTGGATCTTTGGGAAGGCTCGTGGAGGGAATGTAAGTAAGTTGCGGGAGTGGGGTGAGGAGCTGGGTTTCAAGGTTACTGCTGCTGCGCCTGTAATGATAGATGGTGAGAGGGTGAGTAGTACGCGTGTGAGGCAGGCTGTAAGAGATGGTAACTTAGAAGCTGTTAGAAAAATGTTAGGGAGACCCTATGATGTAGTGGGGACGGTGATAGAAGGTAGAAAACTTGCAAGGAAGTTAGGTTTTCCGACAGCTAATGTGGTGGTGCATAATGAGCAATTACCTCCTGATGGGGTTTGGTCATTGGTCATGCGATACCGTGGAAAGGATTATAAGGGGATAGGGAATCTAGGTAGGAGACCCACAGTGGAGCAAGAGGGAGCACGGAGGTTGTTAGAGGTTCATGCGTTTAATTTTGAGGGGGATCTTTATGGTGAGGTGGTGGAGGCAGAATTTGTAGATTATATTCGTAAGGAGCAGAAGTTTGATTCTGTGGGAGAGCTAAAGGCTCAGATAGAGGCTGATGTGAGGCAGGTTCAATAGAAAAGGATGAGATTAAGTGTTTGATCTCATCCTTTGTAGTGATTTAAATAGTATTAGCAGAGCACTATGAAAGTGTCTTGTTTACTTACCATGTTGCCGATTTCTACGGCACATAATGTTTGGTGTGATTTTAGTATTTCAAGGACTTTTGCTACGTTGTTCTGAGGGACTGAGAGGAGGAGACCGCCTGATGTCTGTGCATCTGCGAGAAGTAGCTGAGTAGCGTGTGAAACCTCGTTTGTCTTCACATGAGGTAAGACTGTAGCGAGGTTTTTCTTAGTGCCTCCTGGTACGATGTCATCAGCGATGAAGTGATGGACTTCTTGAGAGATAGCTGGGATTTGTTCGCAGTTTAATTTGGCGGTGATGTTTGAGCTTGCACAGATTTCTTTTAGGTGACCGAGTAGGCCAAATCCTGTGACATCTGTGCATGCATTGACGAGGTTTAGCTCAGCGAGATCAGCGCCAGGGGTGTTGAGCGTGATCATGGATTTGATGGCTAGGTCATTGAGTTCTGGGCTGCATTTATCTTGTTTAAGAGCGGTGGAGATGATGCCTGTTCCTAGTGGTTTGGTGAGGATGAGGACATCGCCAATTTTAGCGTGGGCGTTTGCTGTGTAGCGATCAGGGTGAACGACGCCTGTAACTGAGAGGCCATATATGGGTTCGGGGTTTTTGATGGTGTGTCCACCGACTAGGGAGCATCCGGCTTGCTTGACCATGTCTGCGCCACCGCGGAAGATGGCTTGGATTTGTTCCGTGCTAAGAATAGTGTCAGGCATGCCAGCAATAGCCATTGCGGTGATTGGGCGGCCACCCATGGCGTAGACGTCTGATAGGGAATTAGACGCAGCGATTTGTCCAAAGAGATAAGGGTCATCACAGATGGGGGTGAAGAAATCTAGTGTTTGGACTAGAGCTGTTTGTGAATTTAGCAGGTAGATGCCGGCGTCATCAGCTGTGGCTGATCCTACGAGTAGGTTAGGATCGTTCGTTTGTGGTAGGTCTCGCAAAACTTGCGAGAGTGATTCTGGATCGAGCTTAGATGCTCAACCACCACATGCGACTAATGAGGTGAGTTTAATAGGTTCTGACATAAATGTGGTAATTAGGATTCGTTAATTAATTTGTGTATATTGATTTATTGCATTGATTTATTGTTAAACCAATGATTATTTCATTTATCTAAACTTATATTGTATTTATGTCAGATTCCCAAACTATAGATTGTCTTCCTTCGAAGTGGTTCAAAATCCGAGCTGTTGGAGTGGCTGCTATGTTGATTTTCTTCTCACTGTGGTTTTTTAAGGATGGCTACTGGGGGTATAGAGAGAAGAATGAAGCAGTTGTATTTAAGCAATTGTTTCTAGCTGCAAATGAAAGCCCTACGACTAATGTAGATTTTGAAGTCAGAGCGATTGATGAATTTAATAAGGTGGAATACACAAAGGAGAGCTGGGTAGCGTTTGCAAGTGAGCAGGTAGTTCCTACTCCATCAAGTAAGGCGTTACTTCCCCGTGAATTTGATTACGATCAGAAATGGCCGGAAGAGATTGTGAATGGGTTTGAAGTGCTTAGCGATAATAAGCCGAATAAGTTATGGGACGATTTTTCAAGTAGGACAAAGTTACCTTATGAGCCATCAGAAAAGCTCTATGAGGAAGGTACTATCCGAGAGCAGTTTATTGTAGGAGGTATTTGTGTGGGGTTATTCTTAGTAGCTTTATTTATCTCGATTAGAATCATGGGGCGTAGCATGAAGGTGACAGCTACTGGGTATAGTCCTCCAGGAGGTGACGAGATTCCATTTTCGTCAATGCGTAAGATCGATAAGAGGAAATGGGATGGAAAAGGCCTAGCAGTTATCCACTACGAAGAGGATGGAGAAGTGAAGAAGGCGAAGGTGGATGGAATGGTTTATGGGCAATTCAAGGAAGAAGAAGGGGCTCCTGCGGAAGCTCTATTTACACAAATCATGGATAACTTTAAAGGAGAGGTGATCGAATTTGTCAGTGATGATGAAGATGAGGAGCCTGAAGAGGAAACAAAATAAGAAAGGGCAATAGAAGCGAAGTCAATTTAGCTAAATTCGTAGTTGCCAAAACTTCATTAGAAGAGTAAAAATCTCCATCCGTTAGAGAACATAACGTAAATAAAACATAAACATTATAATGTCTGAATCAATCGAACAAAAAGTTAAAGAAATCATCGTTGAGCAACTCAATGTAACTCCTGACCAGGTAAAGAACGAAGCTAAATTCATCGATGATCTCGGTGCGGATTCACTTGATACAGTTGAATTAGTAATGGCATTCGAAGAGGAGTTTGGGATTGAAGTTCCTGACGAAGAAGCTGAGAAGCTTATGTGCGTGAACGACATCGTTACCTACATCCAGAAAGTTTCTTAATCAGGGGTTATACCTAAGATTTTATAAAAGGTGGCTCATTTAGATGAAGCCGCCTTTTTTGATACTAGGTTGTTCATTTCATCTATGGCGAAACAAGTTGATATACAGTATGCAATGGAACATAGTCATGTTCTGCGTGAGCCTGACCATAGAATTGACACGTTTGGCAGTACTAGATTTCATTTTGTGATTTTATCAGAGATGATGGATGAAGTAGGCAAGGTGATTGTTAGAAACGGAACTGTAGAGGCTTTTAAGCCTAAGATAATTAAACCTGCTCATTTTTCTTCAGTGGAGCTTGAAGGTTTTGATGATAAAGCCCGAGATTTATTAGACTGGCTGAAGGAGCAGAAGCTGGAGCCTGTTTATTTTCAGTATGGGTTCAACTTTAAACGAACAGAGGTGAATTCTGAGATTATCACAGGTAACTATGAGACAGTGAAAGCTGAGATCCTTGATAAAGTGCATGCAGAGGATGACCCTATGATGGCAGTGATGGAGTCTATTGAAGATACTTGGGAGATAGGGTTGCTTAAGTTTTCGATTGATATGATTCAGAAGTCGCAGGAAATTAACCAATTTGATTTTAAACGTAGAGGGCTGATATAGAAGAATGAGATTACAGACGTTAATCAGATTAGTAGCGGCCATGATTGTGCTTACGATTGTGGCGATCACCTTATTTGTTATTTCTAAATATTTGGGGCTAACTGAGAGTAATGCACCTAAAGATGTAGTGGGTTCTAAAGAAATTAATCAATTAGTTCCGGAGAATACAGATGAAGAGGATCTGGTAGTTATTGATTCAGTTCGCCGCAAACTCAGTAGCAAAAATACGCCTAAAATAGTCTTGGGGAATCCAGCTTTTGAAAAGGCTAGAGAAATGCTTGATAAAGGTGAATACGATAATGCGAAGTTAAAGTTAGAAGAGATTGTAGTAAGGTATCCTGGGACGCCAGCTGAGAAAGAGGCGTATCGTGTTCTGGGGGAAATGCGGCTAGATGATTTACTGGAGCAGAGGCCAGATGATGGGAAGTTCATTTATACTGTGAAATATAATGACAGTTATTTGAAGATAGCTGGTGAGACTGATACGAATTTAGATATGTTGATTTATTTAAATGGACTGACGCGGATCGATCGGCTTCAGCCTAAAGATAAATTGGTGATTATGCCGTTGAATTTTTCTCTTAGAATTATTCCGCGTTTAAACCAGTTATTCTTAATAGATGAGAACGGTGAGGTGATCAAATATTACGAGCCACTCAAGGATATGACACTTCCGAAGAAGCGAGGAGAGTCTGATATCGTGACTACGGATATTGAAAATATCCGTGCTTACAAGGGTAGATCTAGAGTTAATGTAACTCGTGGAGATTACCGTGATGCGACTAAGAAGATAAGTATTGTTAATCCTAATATTGAAATTATCTGTGAGCGAGTGAAAGTGGATTCGAGCTTCCGAGGGATCATTTTATCAGATTCTGATATGGAAGAATTAGCGTTGTTGTTGAGGCGATCAAATGTTGTTGAGATTCGGTATTAAACCATTGCGCTAAGTTAAGAAACATTACAAAATACTATTATGAGCATGAAACCTTTAGAGTTTGAAAAGCCAATTGCAGATCTTGAGAGCGAGATCAATAATTTGAGAGCGCAATCAGATACCCAAGATATAGATCTCAGTACTGAAATTTTATCTATGGAGCAGAAGCTGACTAGTTTGAAGAGTGAGATCTATGATAATTTGACTCCATGGCAACGCGTTCAGATAGCGAGGCACCCGAACCGTCCGTTCATGTTAGATTACCTTGCGTATGGTTTTACAGATTTTCTAGAGCTTCATGGGGATCGACATATTGGTGATGACCATGCTATGCCGGGAGGTTTTGCTAGGATAGGAGGACAGAAGGTGGTTGTGATAGGTCATCAGAAGGGTAGAGATACGAAAGAGAATCTGCTTAGGAATTTTGGTAGTGCGCATCCTGAAGGATACAGAAAAGCTCTGAGGTTGATGAGACTGGCAGAGAGATTCAAGTTACCTGTTGTTTGTATGATCGACACTCCGGGGGCATTTCCTGGGATAGGAGCTGAGGAGAGGAACATTGCTGAGGCGATTGCGTTTAATCTGAAAGAGATGATGAATTTGAAGACTCCTATTGTTGCCTGTGTGCTAGGAGAAGGGGGATCTGGTGGGGCATTGGGTATTGGTGTGGCTGACCGTGTGATGATGATGGAGAATGCTTATTACTCAGTGATTAGTCCTGAAGGTTGTGCTGCTATTTTGTGGAAGCATAGACAGCATGCTCCAGAGGCTGCTGAGGCGATGAAGATTGCGGCACCTGACCTTGGTGAGTTGAATTTGATCGATGAGGTTATCCCAGAGCCACGTGGTGGAGCACATCATGATCATGCGAAAGCGGCGACGAATTTCCGTGATGCTGTGTTGGCTCAGATTAGGGAAGTTCAGGCGTTGTCGACTGAGGAGATGTTGAATCAACGCTACCAGAAATTTAGGAAGTATGGCGAGTGGAATGGCGATGCTATTGCGTAATCTATATTAGGGCTAGATCATTTAATTTAGAGAGTGGGAGAGTGGCTTATTGTCTGTTCTTCCACTTTTCTTTTAGGTAGTCAGAGGCTTTGTTTTTTAGCGTATCTTTGAGATCATTGGAGATTTGTATTTTGATTGTAGAGTTGTCGCTCTCATTAGGTTGAGATGTTAGAGGGGCTAGTTCTTGATGAGGTGCAGTAGAATGATTAGAGCTAGAACAGGAACTAACTTTTAAAGTGAGATAAATGATGGCTACGGTGGTGACAACAAGGAATGTAATGCTGACGATCATCTCGATGCGTAGGAGTAATGATTCATTCCATTGCTTCTTTAATCCTTGCCGGCGTTTGGGACTGAAGATGGCTAGGAGAGTCTCAAAGATCATGAGTAATACATGAAAGATGAACGAGAATAGTGTACCTATGAGTTCTCCTATAGCGTCCATAAGGGTATTTTAGAATAAGTCCATCTGCGGTGTGTCTGCATCTGGCATGGTTTGGCGGGTGTTTTTAGGCTTTGGGTTTTGCTTGGCGTCTGGTTTTGATGAGTTCATCTCTAAGTGTGAGAGTATGTCTTTGGCTCTGTTGACGATGCTTGGTGGTAGTCCTGCGAGTTTTGCGACTTGTATTCCGTATGATTTGTCAGCGGTTCCGGGGAGGATTTTTCTGAGGAAGATGATGTCATCATTCCATTCTCTGACGGCTACGTTGTAGTTTGCTACTGCTTTACGGGTGTTTGCTAGGTCTGTGAGTTCGTGGTAGTGGGTGGCGAAGAGGGTGCGAGCTTTGATTTCGTCGTGCAGGTGTTCTGCTACTGACCAGGCGATGGATAGTCCGTCAAAGGTGGCTGTGCCACGGCCGATCTCATCTAGGATGACGAGTGAGCGTTCTGTGGCATTGTTGATGATGAGTGATGTTTCATTCATTTCTACCATGAATGTGGATTGGCCTTTTGCGAGGTCATCGCTGGCACCTACGCGGCAGAAGATTCTGTCAGTGAGTCCGATGTGTGCGGACTCGGCTGGGACGTATGCGCCGATCTGAGCCATGAGTGTGATGAGTGCTACTTGGCGGATGTAGGTTGATTTACCAGCCATGTTAGGTCCTGTTAGGATGAGGAGATTAGCGTCTTCGGGGTCTAGGAGGGTGTCGTTAGGGACGAATTTTTCATCTACTAGGGTTTGTTCTAAGACGGGGTGTCTGCCTTCGACGATTTGGAGGTGTGTGGATTCGTCTAGTGCTGGGCGGGTGTGTCCTTGGAGTTGTGCGGTTTCAGCTAAGCCTAAGAGGACATCGAGTGTAGCTAGTGAGTCTGCGGTGGACTGGAGGTCGTCGATGTGTTCGCAGATTTGGTTTCTGAGCTTGGTGAATTCTTCTGTTTCGAGCTGTTTGGAGCGTTCTTCTGCACCGAGGACTTTGTTTTCTACTTCTTTGAGTTCTGGGGTGATGAAGCGCTCGGCGTTTGCCATGGTTTGCTTGCGGGTGTAGTCGTCTGGGACGTTATCCGCTTTTGCTTTGGTGATTTCTATGAAGTATCCGAAGACGTTGTTGAATTTTATTTTTAGGGTATCAATTCCGGTGCGTTTGCGTTCGGTTTCTTGAAGCTCGGCGATCCATTTTTTACCGTCTTTTGTGGCAGAGCGTAGTTCGTCTAGTTCTGGGTGGTAGCCATCACGGATGACTCCGCCGTCTTTGAGGTTAGCGGGTGGTTCGTCGACTAGTGCGGATTCTAAGAGGTTTACTAGTTCTGGGAATTC
>JALZVD010000172.1 GCA_023300205.1 Akkermansiaceae bacterium
GGCCACCTGAGCTACCTCTCCCTTTTGAAGACCAAACACTTACGCCCAGCGACGGGGACCCCACCGCAGAAGACGCACCCGAAGCCAACCAAGCCCAGTCTTTCGAGGACTTCACCTCGGCACCAAACCTCCTCCAGATCGGTGTGGACGCGATGCGTAACCGTGCGGCTTCGCGAGACAATGACGGCGAGCGGTCTATGGCCAAAACAGTAGCAGCTTTCAACGCACTCTCCGGCCAAAGCATTTCAGAAGAAGATGGCTGGCTGTTCATGGTCTGTTTGAAACTCGCTCGGTCAATGAATGGGTCCAAGAAGATCGCCGACGACTACGCCGACGGAGCCGCATACCTCGCCCTCCAGGGGGAGTGTGCTTTGCGAGACCAAGCCGAGGAAGTCCAAGCTACCGAGTATGAGGCCCCACTCGCTCCACCCAAAAAGGAGACTACGATTTGTGAGCCACAAGTAGATTTTTCCACAGCTCCGATAGGGACGGGCTTTGAAGCCCGTCCCTTGATGGGGGCCAAAGAACTCAATTCCCGGACTGATATGAGCCCTCTTTCGGTAGGAGCTAAAGTCGCTTTTCGGTTCAAAAATAGCTCCGACTTTTTGGAGGGCGTTATTTACGAAGCCAAAGAAGGGCCAAGGATTCGCTATAACGAGGGGGCGAACACTTGCTCTCTCCAAGAACCCGTCGCCATTAACCTCCTTACTTCTTAGCAGGCTTTAGCCCCAAAGACTCATCCGCAGCCTGACGGCTTCGAGACCAGATGTTCTTCATCTTGTTCTTGAAGCCGTCTTTTTGTAGCTGGGTATTAGCACTTTCTTCGGACAAGTAACCGCTCTTGAAAGTATCGATATACCTGTCTTTGTAAGTTCGGATGTTAGAAGAGGTGAAAGGGACTCCGGCTTGTTCAAACCGCTTTTCTAGTGCCGGAAGACTGAGCTTCCCTCCGAGGTATTCTTTGTCAGCGAAAGTATCGAGGATCTTTTTATTAACAGGGTCTCGGCCCTTTTCCCTCACTGTCCAGAACACTGGGGAACCGAGTCGGCGGAGAGTGTCTCCTACCCCAAAAGATTGGTCCAGACGTTCCCCCATTGCGTTCTCCATGTGGATCACACCCTCGCCGTCGGGCATGACATAGAAAGGGTTGTTGACGGCCAAGTTTGCGAAGCTATTTCGCTCATCGACCTTGCCGGGGGTGATCCGCTTGCCGGATTTTAAGATACCGCTGAAAGGCACGGCGCGGAAACCCACTTCGCCGAAGAACCCTACGGTCGCTTCCGACACACTACTTGTGCGGCGGTTGACCTTGGAACCTAGCTCAAAAATCTGGTTCACCGATGGGGTGAAGGCCAGAGCCGCCGCCTTGGCGTCCCGTGCAAAGCTCTCCGCCAGTGGAGTGTCCTCTTCTCGCGCACTGGCATTGAGGACGGACTTAGCGATAAGAGCCGCACCGAACAACTCTTGAGAGACGCCTTTGTCAATACGGATGCGGAGAGGCCCGAGGATGAGCATGTTTTCTTGCCATTTGTTTTTCGTCCAGCGGAGACGTTCGGCGGGATCTTGGGGGAACTCTCCGGTGAACCAGAAGGACTTATCCTCGTCTTCCTCATCTGCGGACCCTGCGAACATGGCGACTAAGAGACCTGTTAAAGGATAACTGGCGAGAGAGAGCGCGATGCGGCGACGGGCGACCCAGTCAGCGGAGATGCTAGGGAAGATTTCCGCAGCTTTCTCGGGGTCATTTTTACGGAGGTTGATTAGGTCATAGGTCCGTTTTATATTCACTCCAGGCATGCCCCAAGCTAGGAAATCGGCTACAACCGCAGGAGTCCGCAGAGCGAGGAGGACACCCGCGCTAAACCCTCTGGTGTCTTCTTGAATCCCCGTGCCGAAGCGGGTGATGCGTGCCCCCAGACGGCCAATGAAAGTCTTGTCGAACTGACCTGTCCCGATCTTAGCCTGGATGTCTTTGAGGGTCTCTCCCGGGATCTCAGGGCGAACGCCTGCGCGAACAAGGCCCCCGAAGACGTTTTGTTGGACTCGATCACGTTGCACGATCCGAGCGAGGTTCGCAGCCTTGGCCGAACCAAGACGGCCCTCTTCAGCGAAGACCCCTTGATCCGCGAGAGACTGAGCGTAGGCGTCAGCCTCCTTATGGGCAGCGGCGGTCAATTCCTCAAACTCTTTCGGTGTTAGGCCTCCTTCTCCGTTAGCAAGAAGCTGGCGGTTCTCGCGAAACGCGAGGATGTTAGTCTGGGTCCGGGTGTAGGCCTTAGACACAGCGGAGTCAACGGAACCGAGCGCACGAAAGGTCCCACGCATGAGGGTGCCTAGGCGGATTAGCTGCTTGGAAAGCTGGGCAGCATTCTTGAGAGACTTGTTGGCTTTGAAGTTCGCAAGGTCCCGGGGGAGACTATTCCTAAGAAGGTCGTTGACCTTCGTAAGTGCGTCCACATGCACCTTGGCGTCAACGCCCTTGTTGAGTGCTTGGCCCGACCTCTCCTGGTCTACGTTCAACTGCTCCGCGAAAGTCGAGCCATCCTGTGCAGACTGGAGTGCCTCGCGGGTTAGGTCGGTGAAACTCCCCAGCCAATTAGACCAGGTATTTCCAAGGTCCTTTAAGACCCCCTCAACACCTCCACCGTCTTTTAGAGCTGAGAGGGAAGCCGCGCTCTCAGTAAGAGCTTGGACTTTGAGCGATGAAAGGCCTGCTAGGATGCCTGTGGTCTGGGTGGACACGGCGGAGAAGATAGCTCCTTTGAACCAAGAACTCGCGAACTCGGCGAAGTCAGGGCCGCGACCCGAAGCTGCGAAGATGATGCGAGCCATCTTTTGGTATTCCCTAGCGATGACTCGGGAAGACTTTGCGAGGTCGATCCGGCGTTGGCTCTCCAGTAGGGCGTTCGTCTGACTCTGGGTCAGGCCTTGCCAGTCACCCAACGCAGCCACACTGGTGGTGAAGTCATTGCGCGGGTCGAAAATCTCAAGCCGGATAGCGTTGTGGATCTGGTCTTGCGTAAGGCCTTTGCCTTTACCTACTGTCGTTAGGATCTGGTCCGCAACCTGGGCCTTCTTTTTGAAAAGCAAGGCGTCCAGTCGCCCCTCAAGCTTAGTAGCGAGGTCGTTAATACCTGTGGGAGTCAGTTGGGTCTTCTCAGTGAGGATCTCTTTCAGCAAAGCGATACGCTCGTTACGGGTCGTGATCTTCCTGTTAGGGTTCTTAATGAACTCCTCCATGATGATCTTATTGACCGAACGGGTGTCTGAGGGCTTCTTAGGCTTGGTTGGGTCGAAGAGCTTCTCGGCCTGACGTAGTGCGGTCTCAGCTTTCTTTTCGGCACGGGCCGTTTCTCGGGCTGCTTCAGCCGCTTGTTCCTTGGCTGTGCGGGCTGAGAGCGCGGCGGCACGGGCCTTGGCCGCTTCGGGAACGATCTCCGCAATTTGCGCGTCAGTCAAAGCACGGTTTCCGTCCCCGTCGAAGATGTTACGGAGTTGGGCATCCAAGATAGAAGAGTCTTTTTGCAGCCCCTTCAGGCTCATGAAGTCGTTTATGACTTTATTCACCGACACTTTGAACTCTTTAGTAACGGGGGCAAGTTGGCCTTGTAGTTTAGCAAGGAGTTTATCAACCTTGTCTTGCTGTGCTTCGGCTTTCTTAGTTGCAGCGTCTTGTTTTGCTTGAGCGGCCTTGACTCTCTTTGCCTGAGTTTCCTCGGCATCTTTGCGGACTTGTTCGGCGAACTTC
>JALZVD010000173.1 GCA_023300205.1 Akkermansiaceae bacterium
ATGGCCGCCATCCAACTCGGACCAAAAGGCAACGACCTACACTGGACCCCTAAAAGCGACGACGTCATCGCCGGCACAAAACTGCTCGAAAAAGATGGCACCCAAACTATCCAATTCACCCTGGACAAGCCTGGCAAATACCCATTCATCTGCTCCTTCCCTGGACACGCCACATCCATGAGAGGACACTTCATCGTGAAGTAACTGAATCCAACATACTCATCTTCAGCTCTGTTAGATTAATCTAGCAGAGCTTTTTTTTAGTATATTTCCCCGCGGCCAATTCAACCATTTGCGCATTATTAATCCTTGCTATAATTCTCTCCAAGCAACCAGCTGCCAAGATAATACTCAACAGTGAAAACATTCCAATGTTAAGCAACCCCACCACATCATCCTTATCAATAACCCTGTCTGCGCGCACCAATAAATTACTCAATATCCAGAAGACCCACCAACACCGATAGAGAGCTTTCTTCTGAAATGAGCCACTCGTATGTATTTCTATTTCAGTCATCGCCTCATAAGGCTTCCACAAATTAATGAAGGGAATACAGTAATAACCCACCGCCCAACATCGTGTGATACTCGGATTCATTTTTAGTTTCTTGAGCACCCATGCATTATTCATTGCCCTGTATGTCCAAAATGCAACGCAGATAACAGCAACCCAATAAGAAGACTCATAAATAGTTTCAGCCAAAGCCACTCTGTTCATCTTCGCCCCATCCCAACTTAACAACATACCCGTTTCTTCGAACTCTGTGGACATCTGAAAATACATAATCATTGTATACACCGCTGAAACAATGACACAGATTAAGAAAACCCTACATAGCCGCGAA
Source organism: Akkermansiaceae bacterium (assembly GCA_023300205.1). Lineage (GTDB taxonomy): Bacteria > Verrucomicrobiota > Verrucomicrobiia > Verrucomicrobiales > Akkermansiaceae > Rubritalea. Next base: position 846 of record JALZVD010000173.1, read on the forward strand.
ATCACCCTCGTATTTAGTAAGCCATTCACTTGCTGATTAGGGATAGCTTCTGGAGTTTGATATGGATTTACTGGCTCACTCATGATTACCTAACGTAATCTCACACTGAAATAATGACCAGAACTAAGCCAACATCTACACTCAGAAAAATAGACTGCCATGTCCACATCGTCGGAGACGGATCTTCGGGTAGCGACTGCTGGTTTCAACTCCCCGGTCTTTGGAAAAAATTCCTAGGCCGCATGATGATCAAAGGAGTCGGCCTCCCTACATCCGCCCTAAAAACAGGCCTTGATGAACTCTACGCAAACAACCTGCTAGAAAACATCAGAGAAAGCCAGCTCGATGCAGCAGTCATCCTCGCCCAAGACATCCCCTACACACACAATGGCGAAAAAATACCAGACGAAGCCCAGTTCTACGTCCCAAATGAATACGTAGCTAATCTCGCTAAACAAAACCCTGAATTCATCCCCGCATGCTCCATCCACCCCGGAAGACCAGACGCCATGGATGAACTAGAAAAATGTATCGAAGCAAAAATGCCAGTCCTCAAACTCCTCCCAAACTGCCTGAACATCGACTACATGGACAAGAAATATATCCCCTTCTGGGAGCGTATCGCAGAAGCTGGAATCATTCTCCTTACCCATACGGGCGGTGAAATGACCGTCAAAGTCTATGACCCTAGCTACGGTGACCCTAAGAAACTAGAAATACTCCTAGACTGTGGCGTCACCACCATCGCCGCACACTCAGCCGGGCGTAGCGCCATCTTTGATGATGACTGGACCAGCGACTTATTAAAACTATTCAAACGCTTCCCCCACCTCTACGGAGACAACAGCGCCCTAAGTAGCATCAACCGCGCACGCACACTCAAACACATTCTCCCCGTAGAAATACAACCCCGTATCATCCACGGCAGTGACTACCCAGTCCCCGTTTCAGGTCTGGGCCCCATGCTTATGGGACAACTCTCTTGGAGCGATTACCGTAAAACAGGAAAAATCAAAAACATTATCGAACGCGACTACCAACTAAAACAAGGAATAGGATTCTCCCAAGACACATTCACTAAAATGGATCAATTACTCCAGAAATTAGGGAAATAAAAAAGCCACCGCAATACAGCGATGGCTTAAAAATGATGTTCTGAATCAATCAGTAAAAAAGAATTACTTGAGTGATTTGAAATACTTCACAATATCCGTGAATTTCTTTTCACCGACACCAGTTACATTTCCAAGATCAGTAACCTCCTTGTATGGACGCGCTGCCTTAATATTAGCAATCGTCTTATCACCCAAACCTGGAACCTTGATCAAATCAGCGCTAGTCCCCTTATTCAAAGTACTAAGCATTGTTTTCTTTTGACCTGAAGATAACACCGCTGCAGATTTCTTAATCTTAGCCATTGTCGCTGCATTCGCTACAGTGACACCATTTCCTGATGCCTTAGATGGAGTAGTAGACTTCTTAGCTGTTGAAGGCTTAGCCGTCGCACTCTTTTTCTTAGCTATCGTTGTGCTTTCTTTCTTAGAAGTAGCACTCGTTTTACTAGCCGCTTTCTTCGCATCTGCTGCTTTCTTTGCATCTGCTAACTTCTTTGCCGCAGCTGCTTTAGCCTTAGCCTTAGCCTCCGCCTCCTTTTTTAAAGCGCTGGCACTCTTCTTAGTAGCCTTCTCAGTACTTGCTTTCTTCTTAGAAGAACTTTTTTTCGTTGATGTCTCTGCTGCTAGAGCAAAACCTGTAGATACAGCAAAGGCTGTTAGGTAAGTAATTAATAATTTCATATCACACCTTTAGACACCGTAAACATCATTATAGTCACGTCTATTCCCACCTATTTAACAAAAAATTTAAGCACCCATTAACCACTCCGAACTATAAAGAGCCCTGATCACATTCAAACTCTTCGCACCAGGTAAAACAGCAAGATCCATCTGGTTCATCGTATAAGCAAAAGAAACCCCACACTCAGGATCTCCAAACGCATGACTCCCGCCAGCACCCGGATGACCAAAAGCCCCCAAAAATGGCCCATAATGCCCTCGTATCTTATCTCCCCCCCCTCCTAATGGATCCTTCTGAAAACCACAGGTAAAATGTGTTGGTGTACAGAGAACCATATCATCTCCCATCACCTGGCTAGAACCCATCCACTCCCGCACATCATCAGAAAAGCACTCAATCCTCCCAATACAAGCCTGATAAAATTTCGCCATTGCATCAGCTGTCGCAACACCTCCCATCGCCGGTAACCCTGACTGCCAAGCCTTAGCGGTATTCATCTCATGCACACCATGCAGCCCCCTAGGTGAGCCAAACGCCCTCCTAACCAATGATCCTGCCTCATTAAACTCCTTATAAAACCCACTCTGCAACTCTTCCTTATCAGCTTTCCCTGGATACAAAGTAGCCACCCGATAATGCTCACGCTCAGGCAACCCAATCCAGAAATCTAACCCAAGCGGATCAGCCACTCTCTCTCGCCAAACCTCACCAAGAGATTTCCCAGCTAATAATCGAACAGGCTTATCTAACAAAAATCCAAACGTCCTTGGATGATACCCATGACCACTTCCCAACTCCCAATTAGCAGACTGCCCCTCTATCGCATCAATCACCGCATCAAATTCAAAAACACTCGCCACCTCATCCAGCGCAGCCAGACCACACTGATGCGACATCAACTCAGCAAAGCTCGCCTGCTGATTAGGGAACTCCTCCCACACCTGACAAACGCGCGACTCAGGAGTCAGTCCATTCTCATCTAGCAACATCAACAACACAGAAGCCGCAGGCCCTTTAGTCGCCGAATAAACAGGTACCAAAGTCTCATCATCCCACACACCTTGCCTTCCTTTATCACTCCAGCCATCAGCTAGATTCACCACCCTCTCTCCATCCCGCCACACACTCAGTGATGCCCCCAATTCTCCATACTCAGTAAAATTACGCTGAAACTCTCTTTCTATTCTCTCTAGATCCATTTAAATCTCCTGCTCTATTGCCTTCAGCATCAGGAACAACTCATTCCACTCTTCCAGCTGTGGCTCTAAATCCGCTTCCGCCTCAACAATATAACGTCGGATATTCTCAAACATCGGAAAATAAGCTGTGAAAAAATCCCTGACCCCATCCACATAATCTCCCTGAATCATTTCAGCCAAATGCAACCTTGCCGCCACAATCGTATCCGCATAATCATCAATCAATGCATCCTTAGTCTTTTTACCATACCATAGCATCCATAAAACCATCACTCCCCCTCCACCCAGAATAAAAAACGGTAACTTACTTTGCTCATCATCACTAAAATAACCTACCCCACCCGCGATAGCCACAAGAGCTAGAACAATCACAAGCGCGCTCTTTAAAACCTGCTGTCTCGCCACCATCATTCTATCTAGTAATCGACGTAGCTTTAGTAGCACCAATGCGTGGCGAGTACTCTGCTCCATCTTATTAGAAAAATCAGCCACATTCTTTTCAAAACCTCGAGTATCAAAATCAACCACACTAACAGCCATTTTACGTTGCAGCTCAGGGCGCATCACATTCCAATGATCCTCACAATTTGAAAGCATCGTAAATGCTATTTCTCGCGCCCTAACAGAAGCCGCTTCACTCACTGATTCCTGCAATCGCTTCTCCACCACCACAGCTCCATCTCCCCTCGTAAACAGTGAGATTAATGTCCCCAAAATACCATTCTTCTTATTCGCATACTTCACCGTCGTATCCACTTGCTCACTGACCACGCTACCCAACTTATTCAGATTTTCGCGGGCGCTCTTCACCTCTGTCTCCCTAGCTCGCTCCACCTCAGCCTCTACTGCTTGAAGCACATGCTTATCTCCCCGCAACGCTTGTGACCTATTCTGTATACTTCCTTCTAATCGATCAATCACCACCTTAGCTCCATCATACACCAACTTCAATGCACCTCTTCGCTCACCACTACTAGTGATCTTATTCTCTAAAATCTTCTCAAATTCTTCATACCCAGAGCTCTTCCATATCTTGCTATCTCTATAATTATGACTCCAAGCCTTAGCCGCAATACTCGCAGATAAACAATGAACAGTTAGCGCATACCCCACACGCTGCACACTAAGAGAACGTAAATGATCTAACAAAATAGGAATATCTTCAGGCGGGCGTAGATCAACTTGCTGTAGGACCACCGCATTCTTTTTCCCCACTAACGCTCTCGTTTCCGTGATGAAATCCCAAGTCATCGACGCCCAAGGATTCGCCGTTGAAACCACCCATAAAACATAATCACAAGTAGGCATCAACTGCCTAACACGCTCCAGCTCCTGCTCATTAAGCTCACCAATTCCTCGTGTATCGATTAGCTCTAACTCACCTATCTCTGGAGCCCGATGATAACTAAAGCTCTCATCCTCTTTTTCAGAAGACAAAACTGATGCCCCAAACATCTGGATCGCCTTAGAACCAGATCCAGGATCAATCAGATTCTTCCCCACCAAAGACGAGAGAAATGCAGACTTTCCACACGCTTTATCACCACAAACAAGAATCCGGAATCGACTAGTTAAACTCTGCCTTACAGAATCACTCTCTATCTCCTCATAAGACGCACCTATCCTGACAGCCAGCGTCTTTATCTGACCTACTATCGACTCTAACCTTTTCCTAGTATCTAAATATTCCTCTCCCAGCATGAGAATTACTGCCCGCTCTTCTTGAGTGCGATAAGCTGTGAAACTGTTACAAATTTGTACCCCTTATTAAGTAACGCATCGATCGTAGAAGGCACCGCATCCACAGAACTACTATGCAAATCATGAAGTAATATAATAGACCCATTCCTAGTACCACTGAGGATTCGATTCCTAATAACTGACACACCTGGCTTCTTCCAGTCTTCAGGATCCACATCCCATAAAATAGTAGGGTAACCATATTCACGGAAAATCATACTACGTTGTCTTGTACTAAGAGCTCCATAAGGAGGTCGCATGGTACGTGGCTTCACACCAGTAGCTGCCACAATCGCATCACGCGTCTTATCTAACTCCCAGCGCACCTTAGTGTCACTCATTGTTGTTAATTTACCGTGAGTCCAAGTATGGTTTCCTAACTCATGTCCCTCAGCCACCATACGTTTAACCAATGACTTATTATTCTGAACACGTGTTCCAAGCACATAAAATGTAGCCTTAATATTTCTACGCTTAAGCATATCTAACAATCTCGTAGTATTGGAAGCCACCGGACCATCATCAAAGGTCAACGCCACGTAACGACCACTAGATGAACCTCGACTCCAGCTAATCTGGCTACTACCTGAAATATCTCTAGAAAAACTATTATTCGGATTCACTGGCGATGGCTTTTTGACAGTAGGGGCCACATATTGTGTATTCTTAGGCACTGCCACTGGTGCTACTGGTGC
>JALZVD010000174.1 GCA_023300205.1 Akkermansiaceae bacterium
TCTTGGCATTGGCAACGCTCCATAATCCCCTCGCTCGGCTCTATAATCATCATCATTGCCGCCTTCTTCATCCCTATAGGAAGCCATGCAGACGAAATGCAAAGCCATCCATCACCCGATGCCAGAAACAGCCTAGAACAAACAATCGCTGAACTGAAAGATCAAGAAATTATTCAAGAAGAATACATCCAGGAAATGGAAGAAAAGATAGATGAATTAAAAGTGCAAGATCCCAACGAATGGTTCAGCCATTCAAGCCTAGAAGCAGTAGACAACCTCACCCAAAGCCATGAAGCCGCCACCAAGCAACTACAGCGTAATATGCAAAATGCTGAAAGAACTCTACAGAACCTCCAAAAACACGGTGATAAACTCAACCAACAAACCAAAGAAAACCTACTAGATGAATTTGGCAAAGCTGTAGAAAATATGGACATAGGCGCCATGAAACCTAACCAAGAACTACTCAACCAACTCAAACAAATAGATCCAGAACAGCTCAATCAACTCAACCAAGATCAGCTAAACCAACTTCGCGAAAACATGCGAAAAATGGCTGAAAAACTCAAACAACAAAACGGCGGGAACCAAGATGATCTTGAAGATGATAATAATAACGGAGAAGGAGAAGGAGAAGGAGAAGGTCCTGGACGCGGAGGTAACAATCGAGGCCCAGGTCACGCACCTGGAATGCTTGGAACCCAAGCAGATAAACTAGATCTCAATAAAGTAGCAAGACTCAACTCCAATGACCTATCAAACACCCTACCAGGGGATCTATTAGAAACTACCGATGGCAAACACACCATTGATCAATCAAATGCCAAGACTAGCAGCGGAGGTAACACAGAGAACACAGGTGCAGGCGGCGAACGCGTCTGGAAAAACTCACTACTCCCACAAGAAAAGAAAGCTATCAAAAACTTCTTTAAGTAATTATACGTTTGAAGGTTCTGAGTTTTACCTACCACCAGCATTATATGGCATCGTGAACAATCTCATCAGTCAGTAAAAAAAATTACACTTTAGTATTGTCAAAACAACCATCAGACTCTAATTATGCGCACCGCAACGAGCCTTATCAGAAATGATTGTAGCAAGTTGCACTATGGCCCAATAGCTCAGTTGGTAGAGCAGCGGATTGAAAATCCGCGTGTCCTTGGTTCGAATCCGAGTTGGGCCACCATTTTATACTTCCTCCCCCTTTACCCCTCTCACACAACTTTGAATTACTCGGTATCTCCGAGCGCATAAAGAATCCCGTTATAATAATGCCTGAGAACATTCTTATTCCAGTATATATAATCATTATGCCCCAGTGAACTATAGAAGACTCTCCCTTTCTTATGAGTCTTGATCCAGCTTACCCCAAAATCTTTATCTGTCCTCTTAGCCCCCTTCCCATTCTTAGGCTGCTCACTAGCATCTGAATCTAGTCTCAGAAGCATCGTCACCTTACTTGAATCATAAGGATCTTTATACTCGTAAACCTCTTCTTTAAACCTTAACTCATTCTTCCCCTCCGGTATCACACCCGCCAGAAGAGGATGTGACTGATTCTTCACATCAGCCTTGATGGAAACCTCCGTATTCTTCGTCCATGGATGACCATTAAAATACCCACCTAACATTTCTCCATACTCAGGCCACTCGTAAAACGTATCCGTCGCTGCATGAATACCAATAAAACCCTTCCCCTCCTCAATAAAATTCATCAGGTTCCCCTTTCTCACTTTGTCTAACCTCGCCGCCTCATTCTTCTCCTCTTCTGACATCTTCTTCAATTGCTTCTTATGCGGTGAGAAAACATTCATCGTAGTATTAAGAAAGCAAATCGCATCAAATCGCTCAATATGATCTTTATCGAAATTCTCTAAATCATCACTGATCAACACCTCGAAGGCCCCACTAGATTTAGCCATCAAATCAAGAGTCTTTTTGCCGATCCCGATCGAATTATGACGGTAACCATTCGTCTTAGAAAAAACTAAAATGCGCTTCATTTTATCATCTGCATCACTCACCCTCTTAGGAGTCTGCAAATCTGCATGCTTGAGCGCCTGTATGATTTTAGCCTCATTTGTAACATTGCCGCTATTTCTCTTCTCTGGTTTCGCTGACGCCATATAGAGACCAAGCACTCCAAAGAGAGCAACAGCGGAAATAGTTAGTGGTTTTAATTGCATACCCTAAGTTACATACAAAAACACCCCAGGTAAATAATTACCTGAGGTGCTATGCTAAAAGTTTTAAACATGTATTACTAATGTGAACGGCAGAACTCCTCAAATCGAGTTAGCCCCTCATTCAGCACGTCAAGAGTTGTGCAATAGCTCAAGCGGATACTATTATCATTTCCAAATGCAATCCCAGGAACAGCAGCCACACGATAACGAGTGAGAAGCTTATCACAAAGATTCACTGACTTGATACCAAGTGCAGTAGTATTCACTAAGAAATAAAACGCTCCTTCAGGCTCAGTAATAGAGATATTAGGTATCGATTTCAGCTTATTAAGCATGAACTGACGGCGCATATCATACTCAGCCTTCAGATCTTCCACAAACGAGTTCTCTACCGTTAGTGCCGCAAGTCCCCCATACTGAGAGAACGTGCAAGGATTAGATGTGGTGTGCCCCTGCATCGATGAAATCGCTGCTGCTAGCTCAACAGGTGCCGCAATATAACCTAGACGCCATCCTGTCATAGAATACGCCTTAGAGAAACCTCCAACAGTAATCGTTAAATCGTAAAGTTCCTTGCTCAGTGAGGCAATGCTCACATGCTTAGTCTCACCATACACAAGCTTCTCATAAATCTCATCAGAGAGAATAAGAATATCTTCGTAAAGAGCAACATCACCAATAGCTCTAAGCTCATCAGCAGTGTAAACAGCTCCAGTTGGGTTGCCAGGTGAATTAAGAATGATCATCTTAGTAAGACCAGTCATGTTCTCCTCAAACTGCTCAGGCGTAATCTTCCAGTTGTTCTCCTCAGTAGTCTCCACAATCACTGGAACTCCACCTGCAATACGAACCATTTCTGGGTAAGATAACCAATAAGGAGAAGGGATGATCACTTCGTCTCCTTCTTCGATCACTGCCATAATAGCGCTCATGCAAGAATGCTTAGCCCCATTGCCTACGATCACTTGACGTGGTTCATATTCAATATTGTTTTCAACCTTAAGCTTATTAGCTATAGCCTCTCTAAGCTCAGGTATACCAGCTGCAGGAGTATATTTAGTCTTACCGTCTTGGAGCGCCTTAATCCCAGCCTCTTTGATGAAATCAGGAGTATCCATTTCAGGCTCTCCGCCTGCTAAACCATAGACTTCTTCGCCTCTGGCTTTCATGGCTTTCGCCTGATTAGTGATACTCAGAGTAAGAGAAGGAGTGACGTTTGTAATGCGTGATGAAATGCTGTCCATGAGAATTATCTCGTTATATTTTCAGTTAAAATTGATGATAGTTAGTAGCCTCAGAGGGCTACATTCAAAATTTTAAGTGAAAACATGAACTCCCCCTGAAGTCGCGCTTTTAATAACCCATAGCACTCATCATGCAAGAGAAATGAAACCCAGAAAGTAAAAATTCTTAAATCAGAAACATCAAATCAGCCAGATCAACTAATTTATGACTTCAACTTAGCCCTAGCTGTAACCCACTTCCCCTTTTTAACCAACTCATGGAACTCTAAACCTGCATCTTCGCCCCACTCCTTAGTCACCTCCCACTGATCTGCTAATATCCCAGAAACAACCAAATCACCATCCTTATTAAGCGTTTTAACAATCGTAGGAAAAGCCTCCTGTAAAATAGTAGAAAACATATTCGCCACAACTACAGACCATTTCTTACGTGGCTTCCAGAGCAATACATCCTGCTCAGCAACCTCAATCTCATCCACCCTATTCAGCTTGAAATTCTGCTCTGAGACCCTCACCGCCTGTGGATCATAATCATGCGCTAAACATGACTCAGCACCCAGCATACGCGCTGCTATTGCCAGAACAGCAGTACCGCAGCCCAGATCTAGCATTTCCCAGCTCTTTGCCCCCTGCTCACGTGCTATATCCACCAGAAATCTCAAGCAAGTAGAGGTCGTCGCATGATCTCCAGTCCCAAATGCCATTTCAGCAGGTATCTGGATCACCTTCTTACCAGGATTCTCACTCCGCAGCTCATCAGCAACAGACTGCTCTCTTGCTCCACATACCAAAAGTGCGTCCCGTATCTTCAACGGTGGCTTTTCCACAGCACTCAGCGCCACCCAGTTTTGAGTCTTCACCTCACGCACGCTCCCTCCAAATTGCTCCTTGATCACCTCTGCCTCCTTCTCAGTCTCACAGTAGACCTCCACCCTCACGCTCTTACCTCCTTTAATCTCTGAGATCACACTCCGGTCATTCCCATAAAACCGCTCTTCCCATGCATCTATCCACTTTACTGATGATAATTTTGACCAATGATACATAATATTCTCTCTATTTAAACCCCTCTTTGAGTTCCCTCATTGGGATTCACTCGCTCATCTGATCTTCTACGATTCAGCCTAAATTGCTTCCCCCGTTTGGATAACTTCACTCTTTCCTCCACCTCTCCGTCTCCCTCCTTACGGTGCACCCAGACACTCTGGACTAACCCCATCATAAACATACACATCACAACAAAAGTTCCAGAATAACTAATGAACGGTAGCGGGATTCCAGTCACAGGCATCAACAGAACACACATCGCAATATTCTCAAATATATGAGCAAAAAACAAACCTACCACCGCAGCACAAAGAATCTGCCCAGACATGTCTCTACTGTAATAACCAATAAAAATACACTGAATCAACAGCAAACTAAACCCCAAAACCAGCATCAAACTACCCCTAAAACCCTGCTCCTCCGCAAACACCCCAAAAACATAATCATTATGCGCCGTCTTCTTAGGAATATAACCCATCGCATGCAGTGAACGCTTTGAAGCATCCGCCATATAACCCACACCCTTATACCCTGACTTACCAACAGCCATCGAAACATAGTAAGGACCATAAGCATCACCAGAAATATCCACCTTCCGCCCATACAGCATATCCAAATAGATCTCTATTCGGTTAGCTCCTCGGCTCGAAAACGTAGGTAAAATCACATGAAACAAAATAGGCATAATCGCTGCACCCAACAAAGATATAACAGCTAAATAACGAAATGGCACCCCTCCCACCAACATCACAATCGCAGTCACAGGTAGCCAAACCAAAGCAGAACCCAGATCACCCATCACTGCTACTAAGCCAAATGGTATCAACGCCAAAATCGCCAACACCAAAACCTTAACACCCGGAAGACTCAATAACGGATGCCACTTAGACAAATCCTGTAACACCCAAGCCATCATTATAAACCCCGCAACAATCGAAAACTGAGCTGGCTGGAAACTCAACCCGCCCAACTCTAACTGATGCACCTGATTGCCAAACTTCATCGCAATCACCATTAAAACAATCCCCGCCACATACATAGGCGCCGCTAGATACTTAATCCACCTATAATCAATCAGCGCAGTGACAAAATACACCACACTCCCCACAAAAATCCATTGCACCTGCCTCGCCGCAATCGCCTCACCACCACCCGGTAAATGCCTAGCGGCACTCTCAATAGTAAATACCCCTAATATCATAAGGGCAAACATACACAAGGTGAGCAACCAACTCATACCTAATATCTTTTTAAGAAGCGGAGTCATTGAATCAGATTTATGCTCTGCAAGAAATTAGGCACCTCACCAAACAACGCCTAAGCTCCACCCTTGTAAGTCTTTCGAAGTAGTGACGCACTTCTACGCCCTTCAGGAGTCTTATAAAGATGATCATAAATCACCTTCACCTCTGCACCCACACCTACACGATTATATAGATCGATCACATCACGTGACTTCATACGGATACAACCATAACTAGCAGGCCTGCCAATATTATGCTCCGCTGGTGTTCCATGGATATAAATATAACGTGAATAAGTATGACGATTACGGTACTCATTCCCCTTCAACCACATGATACGAGTCACAATAGGATCTCTACCACGTGTATTAGGCTTCATAATCTGCCCCGTCTTCTGACGACTCTTGAAAACAGTACCACTTCGTGAACCGCCTCCTATCTTCTTAGCGATCTCCATGCTACCAAGAGGTGTCTTCTTACTATTCTTCGTATTACCCAGACCAAACTTAGAAGTAGATATCCGGTAAGCCTTAACAGCCTTACCATTTTTAGTAAGAAGCATCGTCTGATCCTTCACACTGACTATCATCTTACTCTTTTGGTCCTTAGGAGGAGAACTACCACAACTCGAAAACAATAAACTGCTTACGACTGAAATAGAAGTGATTTTGAGGAATGAACGTAGGGATTGTGATTTCATAAGAAATTAGTTAACTTATCTTTAATTACCAGAATCTATGCTTTCTTCAACATTATTCTTCAAAAATCCTAAAATCATTCTTCTCAATGAAGGAATAGAAGTGAAGAAGAACCCAATAGGAAATGGCGTTAACAGAATAGCTGTCGCAAAGTTAGCATCCATATAATTGCTTAATACCACAATCAAGAAAAACACCCCAAAGCCAAATTCAATCAACGGAGTCACTGACTTCATTGCCTTATACTTACTAGACTTCCAGCCCGCAGCCTGCTGAGATCCAGACATCTTATCTTTACTGATTCCATACTTAGGAGTCCGCACAAATCCACTCTGATGATTGAAAATAGCCTCAAGCACTGCCTTAGCATTATTCACGCTCATCCCTATCCCAAGCGCAATAAGAAGCGGCAAATAAATAATCTCCTTATACCAAGTCTTCGGATTCAGAGCCTTCTGCGCAGTCAGATAAAACAACGCTACAGAAACAGACCCAAAGAAGAAAATCGGTATATTCACAAAATACTCAAGCATCGGATTCTCAGCAATAATCGGAATACTAGTCAACTGCTTAGGATAAATCAAGAAACACAGAACAATCAAAGCCAAATACGCAAAGTTCGAAGTCAAATGAGCAGTAGCCTCCATCTTAGCCTTCAGCGGAGCATCACTCTTCCAGATATTCTTAAGACACTTCTTACAACACTGAATCGACCCCTTAGTCCAGCGGTGTTGCTGACTCTTGAAGCCATCCATATCCACAGGAAGCTCCGCAGGGCTCTCCACATCCTTCAAGAAAACAAAATTCCATCCCTTTAACTGCGCTCTATAACTCAGATCCATGTCCTCTGTTAGAGTATCATGCTCCCAGCCACCTGCATCCGCAATGCATGACTTACGCCACATCCCACCAGTTCCATTAAAAGTGAAAAACCTACCAGACCTATTCCTAGCAGTCTGCTCCAGCTCCAAATGCCCATCCAAGAACATCGCCTGAATCCGTGTAAGTACATTGAAATTACGATTAAGATGCCCCCATCGGGTCTGAATCATACCCACCTTCTCATCAGTGAAATAATGAATCGTCTTCTTCAAGACATCCGCATTCGGAGTGAAATCAGCATCCAGAATAAACAAATACTCACCCTTAGCTGTTCTAATCCCATTCTCTAAAGCTCCAGCCTTAAAACCTGTGCGGTCTGTGCGGTGCACATACTCTATATCATAGCCTCTTCCCTCTAAGTCAGCCACCTGCGCCCGGCAGATCTCCTGAGTCTCATCCGTAGAATCATCCAGAACCTGGATATGCAGCTTATCTTGTGGGTAATCAATCTCAGCCACATTCTGCAACAAACGCTCCACCACATGAAGCTCGTTAAACACTGGAAGCTGCATCGTAATCATTGGCAACTCATCAAAATACCCCTTCGCCACTGGCTTATCATCCTTATGCTTAAGATACAGATAAATAATCGTCAATCTGTGAAATCCATATCCCGCAAGACAGATCAACACTAAGAAATATGAGATAAATAAGAACCATTCCATGAGTTTTTTGGGGTTGTTTGATACCGTTTTAACGCCAAAGCACTTACCGTAAACGATGGCCTCCTATGCCCCATAACCTTCTTCATGTCAACCATTGAACATGCAATAACTAATAAATACCCATTAATAGTTAACCCACACTAACAAAGACATCCCCGCCACAAATCACCTCATCACCCGTTGCATAATTATATCCGCAACCTCCTCAGCATGAGATAAATCAGATAATACACCCTTACACTCAGTCACCAAAACAGGCCGCTCATCCACCGGCACATCATCTCTCCCATGAGACCCCCTCACCAAGCTAGCGTCCAGAGGAATAACCTCCAGTAATGCTCTAAACCCTAACTTCTTCTTCAACAAAAACTTCGCAATCTTCAACTTCGGAAACCTCAACTCTGGATCCAGAAACAACTCCACAGGATCATAACCCACCTTCCGGTGAATATCCACACAACGCGCAAAATCCGGCGCCACCGCATCATCCAGCCAATAGTAATAAGTAAACCAAGCATTCGCCTTAGAAACCACCACCAGATCACCAGCCCTCTCACCAGCATTACCACCCGGAGCCACTCTCACCTCATCCACGCCAGCCGTCCTCTCTAATAAATCGCTCACCTCACCCAATAAACTAGCATCATTTACATACACATGCGCCACCTGGTGATCCGCCACCGCAAACACCCTACTAGCACCACAATCTAACATCTCTAACCCCAACTCATCCTTAATCGTGATCCACCCCTTCTCCCTAAAGATCCTATTCAAATGCACCGGCTCATCCACCGCCGAAATCCCATACTCAGATAACAACATCACCTCCACTCCACACTCAGCATAGAAATCAATCAACTCACCCACCACTCGGTCTATCTCACCAAGCTCCACACTCACCCGTTCATCCCCTATATCCGGCCCATACTGCTGCAGACAATAATCCAAATGCGGTAAATACACCAAACTCAACGTCGGTTGCTTCTCACGCTCCACCCACCTCGCAGAACCCGCGATCCACTCACTTGCTCCTATCCCCGCATTCGGCCCCCAAAAATTCGTAAACGGAAAATCACCCAGCTCACTCTTAATCTCCTCCTTCAACCCCATCGGGTGAGAATACACATCAAACACCTTCCTCCCACTCGCCGGATAAGCCGGACGCGGAGTCACCGTCCAGTCCGCACTACTATACATATTATACCACCAGAACAACTTCGCACACGTAAACTCCGGATTCAACTTCCCTAAACTCTCCCATATCTTCTCACCCCTCACAAGATGATTACTCTGTTTCCAGAACTTCACCTCCGCATCCTCCCTATCATACCACCCATTCCCCACAATCCCATGCTCCTCCTCAGGTAAGCCAGTCAGATAACTCGACTGCGCCGTACAAGTCACTGCAGGAAATGCAGGCTTAAATGATCTAATCTCCCCCGCATCCACAAACGCCTTTATCCGCGGAGTATACTCGCCAATAAGCCCACCAGTAAGCCCCACCACATTCAGAACTGCTACACGATTCATCATACCCCCATTCATAAATCCCCACCCAGAAAACACAACGTTAAACCAACACACCACAACATATCAAAGGTCAGAAATCACAACACCACCCCCAACTATCTCCCCACTATTCCAGATAAACCCTATTTACCATCCACCTCACCATCACCCACAGCTCTTCCTGTCAGCTCCCCTATTCCCCACTCATACCAAACTACTCCCTATAACAATAAAAAATAACACAAACAACAGTAACCATAACAAGTCCACCACCTAGTAACTCCCTGACAACACGATCAGACAACAAGATTACACCGAATAAACCAAGACTGATCACACGCCTCTAACATTCACCTCACACCATTATACCTCAAGCATCAAGAACCCTAAAAAAGCAGTTAAATAAATCTATTTAAAGTTGTATTATCTATCACACACCATTAAGTAGAACACCTACAACATTCATGAAAGTCAATTGCCCAAGCTGTAACCAAAAATACAACATCAATCAATCTATGTTTGGTGAAACGATTCCGTGTAACGCATGTGATTTCCCAATGGTTTTCCATGCACCAGCTAGTGAAGAACCTCAACCGAATCATAGCACAAAAATAACCTGCCCTGACTGTAATCAAAAATACTCGATCAATGAATCCCAGTTTGGCTCTGAAATCAAATGCCAAGTATGCTCCACTCTAATCCTGATTGATCGCCCTAAACATGTCCCTAAGGACAAAGCCCCGTCGAACAGCCCAACAACTCCCCCCATCTTAGCTACTGACCCTAAGATCAAAGGAACATCCATACCCCTTGCTTCATCAAAGCGCAGCAACCCACTAATCACAGTATTCGCAATACTAGCTCTTATCGGTCTCGCAGTCTTTCATTTTATCCAATCACAACAACCCACAAATATTAGTAACAACAACCCTACTAAAAAAATAAACCCACTACCACTACCTCTCCCAGCAGAAAACACAAAAACCATTACAGTAAAACCCTCCGTAGCCGCACTCGAAAACGCCTTTGCATCAGAAGACAACCCACCTGACACAACAGAACCAGATAAAAGCCCTCATCAAGACGCCCTCTCCACAGCCGCTATACCAGACTCTGACCAACCACTTGAAAAGGTAACCAACAACAAAGGAGAACTAATGATCTCTCATTTTGACACAGTCGTTAGACCCTTTACTGAGAAGCATTGTATAAAATGCCACGGACCAGATAAAGAAAAAGGAAACTTCAGAATAGATAAGCTCATGAACTCTGGCCTAGTCAGATCAGAAGCAGATGCCGAACACTGGCAGGAAGCTCTAGACCTCATCAACACAGGAGAAATGCCTCCCATAGAAGAAGACCAACCCACTAAAGACGAAATGACAGCCATCCTTGGCGCCCTCTACCAAACCACCGGAAACGCACGGGATGTCATCGCCTCTAAAAACTCCGGTTTCATGAGACGCCTCAACAGCCGTGAATACATCAACAGCATCAATGACCTACTAGGAATCTCTCTGCCAGAAAAATTAATCCCTGAAGACTCCAGAATATTCGGCTTTGATACATTCACTAAAGATCTAAGCACCTCCCCTGCTGAGCTTCAAGGCTACATTGATGCCAACAGCTTCGCCATCAACAAACTCACCGCTGATTACGCCGCTGGTCAAAAAATACCTCAAGAAGCAACACTCATTTTCAAGAACATCCCCAAAGAGCCAAAAAACTCACACGCTTACCATGTTTTTAAACGTTTCATCGACCATCTATACAAGCACCAACCTGCCCCCGATAGTATGATTAAAGACATGACCACCTTATTCAATTACAACAGAAAGAAAGGTGCTTCATTCTGGGAAGCCGCCTCTGTCTCCATCACCTGCGCACTATCATCCCCACACTTTGTTTACATCCTAGAAAAAGAAACTCAGCTCACTCAATTAGAAATAGCAAACCGCCTCTCATTACTACTATGGAGCTCCATTCCAGACCAGGCCCTCATTGACCTAGCAAACCAAGGCACACTCACCCAACCAGACATCTATGCTCAGCAATTTGAGCGAATGATCAAAGATCAAAAAGCTCAGCGCTTTTTCAGCGCCTTCACTGAACAATGGCTAGAACTTGATCGACTCGCCAGCATAAATATAGACGAAAACGTCTTCCCTATACTAAAAAAACAAGAAGACTCACTTAAACGTGACATGACAAAAGAAACTCAAGCCTTCATGCGCCAAGTCATTCTCGATAACATGCCGGCCAAAAACTTAGTCACCGCCAACTTTACAATGCTAAACAAAGAATTAGCTCAGCACTACAACCTAAATAATGCGAACGTAACACAACACCGCTTCACCAAAGTCAAATTAAAAGGAGATGATAAAGTAAGAGGAGGAATCCTAGGCCAAGGAGCCATTCAGATGCTAACCTCCAACGGATCCAGAACATCTCCTGTAGAAAGAGGCGTATTCATCCTCCGCAAGCTTCTAGACAGCCCACCACCACCAGCTCCTGCCAATGTCCCAGAAGCCGAAGACGTCCCAGGTGAAAACCAAACAACCAGAGAGCTTCTCCAACACCACATGACCACTGCACAATGCGCAGCATGCCATGCTAAAATTGACCCATTAGGATTCGGAATGGAATCCTTCGGACCACTAGGTCGATGGAGAACCCATGAAGGCAAACAACTCATTGACACCAGTGGACAGATGACAAACGGATCAAAATTCGAGGGCTACCAAGGACTCATCACCAACCTAGCTGCCAGCGATGAACGCATCGCTAAAAGCTTCGTAAAAGCAATCATGTCATACGCCATAGGACGAGAAATCCGCTACACAGATCGAGGTCACATTGATCAAATCATTAAATCCAGTAAAGCCAATGACTTCAAACTCAAAGACCTCATCCTCATGGTCATCAAATCAAAAACATTCCAAACCAAAAGCTAACCCCATAAAATCATGAATAATTTCACACGTAGATCCTTCCTAGCCAAATCCATGGGATCAGCAGCCGCGCTCATACTACCACAGTTCAACAGCGTCGCCAGAGCCATGACCAGCTCAAACGGCATACCCACACGTCTAGTATACATGGCCATGGGATTTGGCGTATCCACCAAGGACTGGTTCCCTACAGAGAGAAAAACCACCTCTAACTGGGATCTACCAGAACTTCTAGAGCCCATGAAAGCACATAAGAAGGATATATCCATCGTGCAGAACCTATCCCTACTTGGCGCCCCTAACAAGAAAGCCCCAGCACACTATGCCTCACTACACTACCTCAATGACGCCACCGCCATTGATCCAAGTTACAATCATAAATCATCAACAGCCACCTGTGATCAAGTCGCAGCAGAATTCATTGGCCAAAATACAAAATTCCCATCCTTAAGCATCGCTGCCATTGATGACAACAAACTCAAAGGAGGTAATGGCCCAGGCATGAGATCCATCTCATGGAACAAAGAAGGTCGCCATATCACCGGCATTCAAGGCGCACTCAAACTATACATCGCCCTCTACGGTAACCAACACGTCAATAAAGAACAACTCGCCAACCAGTTTTCACAAAAAAGAAGCATCATGGACTTCCTCGTCAGAGACATCAAATCCCTCAACTCCAAACTATCAAAAGAAGACCAGCAAATCCTAGATCAATACACCTCCAGCCTCAGAGAAGTAGAACTCAACCTAGCCAGAAGCTTTGACCTATCTAGCCAGAAAGGAACATTAAAACACATCGAAAAACCCCCTGAAGAACTAGACGGTGTAGACGAGATCAAACTAACCTATGACCTAATGGCATTAGCCATGGAAGCTGACTACTCACGCGTCCTTACCTACATGTTACCCGTTGACTCCATACTAAAAAGCATCAATGCAACAGTAGGATCACATGATATGAGCCACTACAGAGGTCAAGCCAGTGTCGCCGCCCACCGTGCAAGAGATCAAAAAAACATCGAAATGCTCGCCTACTTCTTTGATAAATTAAAAGCCATCAAACAACCAGACGGCAACAGCCTATTCCACCACTCAATGATCAGCTTCGGTAGCGGACTACGCCACAGACACACCAGAGGAAACCTGCCCATCCTACTCGCTGGTTATGGTGGAGGAGGAATCAAACAAGGCCTCAACGTCGTTAACCCTATAGACACCCCCATCAATAACCTCTGGTTCAGCCAACTACGCCACATTAACCCAAAACTAGACAACTGGCATAACAGCAGCAATAACATCTCTGAAATATTCAAAGCATAAAAACAAGAACCAGATCACCCCCCCCCTGATTGAACTCAAAAAAAAGCAACATCGAAAACCTCACTCAGATCCAGACTAACACAATAACAAATAAGCTAAAAGTAACCCTAGTAAACAATACAACTTTCAGACAACATTAGATATTCTAGAAAAACTCACTACTGTTGCACCTCCAGCTTGATACTAAGTGCGTTTATTGTTATTCGTATGCACTTTGACGATGTCTAATTCTGATCACTACTACAACCAGTTTATTATCTTCTATATCGTAAATAATACGGTAATCTCCAACTCTAATACGATAAGTATGCTCTGATCCAGAAAGCTTTTTACAGCCTACAGGTCTCGGTTCGCTTGAGAGTGACTCAGCTACTTAGTATATGCGAGGGACGTATCTAGAATCAATTTTTCTGAGTTCTTTTAACGCCTTTTGGGAAAATTCAACTTGGTAATAGTCCATCTGCAATAAGGCTATTCTTTACGTCTGAAAGGGATACTCGTTCATCATTACGTCGTTCAGCAACGCAAGCTAGATCACTTATGTCTTCCATAAGATCTTCATATTCGGTGATTGGTATTATCACAGCAACCTTACCGCCTTCGGAATCGGTGATATATTGAGTGTTCATGAGATGAATATTGCACAAAACCTTACGTTTGTCGATTTTTAAGA
>JALZVD010000175.1 GCA_023300205.1 Akkermansiaceae bacterium
TAACAGAATATCAATCCAAACTCCCTTCTGACTCCCCAGACCTTCTCTACAACATCGCCAACTGCTATCAGAAACTCAATCAACCAGCAAAAGCCGCTCTATTCTACAACTATACACTTCTCTCAGACCCTCACCATCACCACGCTAAACACAATCTAGAACTCATTCATAAAAGACAAAACAGTATCATACCAAATACCTATATAAAAAGCGGATCACTACAGGACTGGATCAGTACACTATCTATAAAAATCTATTACATCATCCTAAGTCTCTCACTCTGGACCATCGCTCTATCCATTCTCTGGCTAAAAATCATCAACCCAAAAAATAGCAATACCCGAACCACCATCACCCTCCTTGCCATCCTATCTTTATGCTCTGCCTCCCTCAGCGGCTATGCCTACATCCAGCATCCTGATAAAGAAACACTTACCCACCTCCCAATAGCCATCATCAGCCAGCCTACTAACCTATCAGAACAACCCATAACCAATAGCCCAAGCATCAACAATAGCCAGATACCCATCGCCTCTGAGTGCTACATCCTCAGCTCACGAGGAACATACAGCTACATCCAACTAGCTGATAAATCTACTGGCTGGGTAAGAACTAAACACCTCATGAAAGTCACTAGCCACCTACTTATTGAATAGATCCATACATAGTGACCAACGGTCATTAAACAACGAATTCGTACCAGCCAGAATAACAGCAGCAGTGTTTGCCTTCGCTTTCTCTCCACCTAACCAGGCATAAGCAATCGCCTGCTCTAATCTTAAGTCCTTCTCAAATTTACTCAACCCCCCAGCACTCAAACTCAGCCTGAGCAAATCGATCACACTACCAGTCTCCACCTCTCCCCATCTAACCTTCCTTGAACCACTAACTCCATCCACCGTAAATCCTTTAGAACTAATTCCACTAAAGTTACTATATACATCCCCACCTTTAAGCTTAATCTCAGATCTAACAACTCCCTTATCCAGAGTCTCACTCAGTGTCTCAAGATAACCTGCCGCCTTTCTGCAGAGATAAACCAGCTGTTCCCTCTTCTGATTAGAACTCTCTTTTTTAAATGATTTCATCTTAAGCTTCTCGCTAACAATAACAAATCTAGCACGGCTCAAGTCATTCACTAATAGATCATAAAATACAGTCCACTCATCCTTCTCTTGCGGAGGACTACCTTCCTTCAATTTTCTCTTTTCCTTCTCTATTCTTATAACCTCTTGCTTACGCTCATAAGCCAACCTATTTTGATGAATATCCAGCTGTATCAACCATTCTTCAAAATTATCCACAGCTCGGCCCTTACTTTTCAACTTAGTTTGCTCACTCTTCAACAATCCCCTACGAGTAACAATCTCCTCATCCGTATTAGGTAGAAACGTCTCCATAAATGGCCTCATCAATGCTAAATCATCTTTGTAATTAGGGATCAATGAAACATAAACTTTGAACTCCTCAGAAATCCCTACACCCTTCCCTGGTGAAAACTCCGCTACCTTATCAAACATCTTTATAGCATCACCAATATAGCCACTCTCCCAGTTCTTCAGTGCATAAGCATACACCAGCAGCGCACCCGCCTCTGATTTTATACTAGAACCCGTATTAGACTTCATTTTCCATATCTCTAAAAGCTTTGGAATAGACTCCGCCAGACCTTGCGTAATCTCAGATGGATTCTGGACCTTCTTCTGCCCATCCGCTTCTAGATAACGTTTATTCAGCATCATTAGATTAGATCTTGCCGCAGATGAATCTCCATCTAACCAGCTAATAATCGCATTCTGTAAACCTCCCCACATAACAGAATTCATATCAAATCGATTATCTCTAGAAATTGCGCCATAGTAACTTGCCGCCTTACTATACTTCCCTTCATTCAGAGCCCTACGCCCATCACGTATTCCTTTAGACAACCTTTTTCCTACAGCTCCACCATCATCACTACCCTCCAGCCCCTCCATGACATTATCCACAGTCGTCGCATCTCCCGCTACATCATTTGCTCCACCCATCGTCAGTACCGTTATCACTCCTCCTATTGCCATTACGCAAATAGCAATAAACGCATAAAGCTTCCCCCTACTAGAAGGTTCATCATCACTCTGAGCATACTCTGACTCAACCTGCATCCCCTCATTCTCCAGAACTATCCCAGCATAATGCAGAGCATCTATAAATTCCTTATAAGAACGAAATCGATCATCGGGAGCAAAAGCCATCGCCTTATCGATCACCGCACACGTCTCATCACCCAGCCAGCGAGCACTCTTCTTCAATGAAGGCAAATTCATCTTAATCTGCTTCAGTTCAGTCGTAGATCGAGTCTCAGTATCAAACGGTGGCTTCCCTGATAGCGCATGGAACAAGCTTGCTCCTAATGCATAAATGTCGCTACGGAAATCTTCCTCCAAGCCATCCAGCGTCTCTGGTGGCACATAATACGGCGTTGCCCATATCTCATCAGCCTGAGCCTTCCCCCCCTGAGTCATCAAAGCCAGACCAAAGTCCACAATCTTAACATGCCCCTCAGCATCAAATAAAATATTCCCAGGCTTTATATCACGGTGAATTAGCCCCTCCTCATTCGCGGCATTCAGCCCCTCACACACCTCTCTACCCCACTTCAAAACATCATTTTCTGAAAGACTTCCATGGCTCTGCATCTTCTGCTCTAAACTATCACCTGGAACTAACTCCATCGCGATGAAAAATCTCTTAAACGCCTGCCCTACCGTATACACCCTCACCACATGGGGATGACTAATCGCAGCAGTAATCTTCGCCTCCTGCTCAAATTGCTCAATCCTCTTTGCATCCATCGAGTAATTTTCATTCAGTATCTTAATCGCCACCTCACGACCCAAAGTCTTATCCACCGCTCCAAATACCAAACTCATCCCCCCCACACCTTGACGTTTCCTTAAAATATAACTACCCACATCCACCTTCACCCGATTATGTGTTTGGCACTCAGGACACTCGACATTCGTGAACGGTTGCATCATAGTTACATCCATCGCACAACCACACTCTTCGCAGTGAGCTATATTATCGTCGGTAAGATTCATTAAATATACACTACGTAAAAAAACCTCATCATTAAACGTAAAAACACCAAAAAGAACCATTTTCCCTCCCTTCTCCATCACCACAACTCCACCATGAAAATAACTGTGCATGACACCACAAAGCCAAGACTAGATAAATATCTATGTGCAGAGCTCCCTGACCTCACCCGTGCTCGTATCCAGACCCTATTAAAATCGGGTAATATCCTAGTAAATGGCGCAACAGCTAAGCCTAAGAACGCCGCGCTTTCAGGAGACATCATTACCATCCACATCCCTGAACCCATCTCACAACATGCCCAGCCAGAAGACATCCCACTAGAAGTTCTCCACGAAGATGACCACCTCATCGTCATCAATAAAAACTCAGGTATAGTCGTCCACCCAGCGGCCGGAAACCATACAGGAACCCTAGTCAACGCCCTCCTACACCACTGCAAAGGCAAACTCGCACCAGAAGGAGGCGCAGAAAGACCAGGCATCGTCCATCGCCTAGATAAAGACACATCAGGCTGCATCATCATAGCCAAGACAGACATCACCCACAAAGCCCTCGTCGCACAGTTCGCTGAACGTTCCACTAAGAAACAATACCTTACAGTCGTTCAAGGATCTCCTAACAAATCACAAGATCGCATCTTCACTCACATCGGCAGACACCCTGTCAACCGCATGAAAATGGCAGTCGTCAATCCAGGATCAGGAAAGAGCGCCATCACAGACTACCACGTCCTAGGCACACTCCATCACAATGACACCAGCCTCATCCTCTGTGACCTACACACCGGCCGCACCCACCAGATCCGAGTTCACATGCTGCACATAGGCACTCCCATTCTAGCAGACCCTATTTACGCCAACGCAAACAAACAAAAATGCCACCCAGGACGGCTCATGCTTCACGCCTATAAACTCAGCATCACCCACCCCATCACCCAAGAAAGACTCCACTTCTCAGCCCCTATACCTCCAGAATATCAACCATGGTTAGAAACCACTGGCGCTAACCTATAAACCACGATGAAAATCTTCAATAACACATCCTCTTCCCATCACAAAATCAATTCCCTCCGCACAGGGTTTTTCATTGGCAATTCAACTTCTCTCGCTTAGATTATCGCCATGAAATTGAAAAATGCTATTTCGCTACTCCCCCTAAGCTTTTCCACCCTATTCATCGTGCTTTCCAGCTCATGCAGTCATCCCATTAATCAACCCCTTTCTGCCACTGGACAAGCCCAAGGCCTTGAATCAAACTCAGCCTCCTCATCCTTCTCACAAGCAAAAAGTCTTCAAGCCACAGGGAATAACAAAGCTGCCATTAAAGCTTACCAGAACGTAGCAAATAAATACCCACTATCTGCCCAAGCCCCAGAAGCTCGCTATCAAGAGGCCTCTATCCTCTACTCACAAGGAAAACTCATAGATTCATTTGATGCTTACCAAAAATTCATTGATAAATACAACTCAAGTTCTCTCTATAGCTCAGCCATTCAAAAACAAGCTGAAGTCGCGCTCTCAGCAGCAAACGGTGACATCAAACACAACTTCGCCGGACTCAAAAGTAAACTCGCAGGTAGAAGCGTAGAAGCCATGCTCATCAAAGTCAGAGATAATGCTCCATTCTCTGCTCAAGGCCCAAAAGCACAATTCGCCATCGGCAAAGTCTGGCAAGACAGAGGAGAATCCGGCCAAGCCATCAAAGGATACAAAGGAGTCCAAGAACGCTACCCTAATAACAGCCTTACCCCAGAAGCGCTCTACCGCACCGGAACCATACTCATGGCGGAAGCTGACAAAGGCAACAGAAACAAAGCCAGCCTCGACCGCGCTAAAAACGTATTCTTAGACCTCGTCCAACAATACCCTAGCCACCCACGCGCTAAAGATGCTAAACTAAAAATAGCTAAACTCAGTAAATCAGACGTCCAGCGTAGTTTTGAAATCGCAGAATTCTATCAGCAAAAAGGTCAGAATGCTTCCGCTGCATTCTACTACCGTGAAGTCATTCGCAGATCATCCACTGGATCACTCCGCCAACAAGCTCAACAACGTCTTACTGAAATCGGCCAGTAACCAACATAATGTCATTTCTAAAAGCCATCACTTCATCCATCATTATAGCTATCTCTGCTAGCCTATGCTCATGCTCCGGCTACACACTAGGAGGAGCTAGGCCTGAGCAACTCAGTCATATCGATTCCATCTACATCCCCATGGTGGAAAATAAAACTCAAGTAATAAAGCTAGCCCCACAAACCACGAACTCACTCACACAAGCCATCAACAATGACGGAGCCTTCCAAGTATCCACCCCGGCTCAATCAGACGCCACACTCAAAGTAGTCATTGAAAAAATCGAATACAGTGAATTCAGATCATCGCGCCTAGACACCCTACTCGCAGAAGAACTCATATCTAACATCCACGCCTCTTGGGAACTCATCGACAACCAATCCAAAGTACTCCTCTCAGGTAAATCAAATGGAGAAACAAGATTCTTCGTAGATGACAACCAGCGGCTATCGCGTGATGACTCCATACACGACGCTATCGACAAACTATCGAGAAAGATCACCTCGCGTATATCAAATGGATTCTAACAAAATCTAAACAAACATCATGATCTACTTCGTACCTACACCCATCGGAAATCGTGATGACATGACTCTCCGTGCCATCGACACACTGAAAAATGTCGACCTCATCACCTGCGAAGACACCCGCCACTCGCGCCCGCTACTAGAGCACTACGATGTCTCTAAGCCCCTCATCGCACTACATGATCACAATGAAGCCAAGAAAACTCCAGACCTCATAGAACAAGCCAAGAACGGCTCAAACATCGCCGTCATTACAGACGCAGGCATGCCAGCAGTCTCAGACCCTGGCTACCGCTTACTCCGCGCATGTATCGAGAATGACATCGAATACACCGTCCTCCCAGGACCATCAGCAGTCCTCACCGCACTAGTCGGATCAGGTTTCCCCGTCCACGCATTCTTCTACGGAGGCTTCCTCTCAGTTAAAAAAGGCAAACGCGGCAAAACACTCACAACCGCTGCAGAATCACAAAACACCTCCATCTTCTTCGAGTCTCCACACCGCATACTCTCCACCCTAGAGATCCTCTCCACATCACACCCAGATCAGCAAGTCTGCATCGCTCGTGAACTCTCTAAGAAATTTGAAACCTACCACCGTGGCACCGCAAAAGAACTCTTCGACCACTTCTCCCTTCACAAAGCCAAAGGAGAAATCGTCTTCCTAGTCGCCCCTCAAGACTTTAAATCCCCACCAAAGCCATCCCAACCATAACTCTAACACCATGCTAAGCTTCTCTACCTGCTGGAATAACTCACGCCACACCGAAGGTGACACCATGATCGATGAAATCCTCGATATGGGGTTTCGTAACCTAGAACTCAGCCATGGAATGATGATCACCAAGCTCCCAGGCATCCAGCGCGCTTATAAAGCCGGTAAATTCAACTGCGTAGGGGTGCACAACTTCTTCCCTTCCCCAGTAGAAGTCATGATCGATGCCCCAGACGCATTCGAATACACATCCCACCGCCCATATGACCGCAAACGAGCCATGGACATGACCCTCAAAACTCTAGACGTCGCCGCCCAGTTTGATGCTGACTACATGGTTCTTCACATGGGATCAGTCCCCATGCCCCCTAAAAAATGGACTAAGAAAATCACCCAAATGGTCGAAGACAAAATAGATGTCGAAACACCAAAAAAATACAATAAATTCAAAGACAAATTCATCAAGAAACGCACCAAAATTGCTAAACTCTACTACGCCCGCGCCATTGAAGCTCTTGAAGAAATCGCAGAAAAAGCAAAAGAAGTAGGCGTCACCCTCGCCGTAGAATCCAGAAGCAGATTCGAGGACATGCCAAATGAAGAAGAAATGGTCAGACTCCAAGAACACTTCAAAGACCACCCAAACGTCGGCTACTGGCATGACTTCGGACACGTCCAGCTAAAGCACAACATCCATTTACTAGATCACGAGGAATGGCTTGCCACCATGTCTCCATACCTAGTAGGATGCCATGTCCATGACGTATATTGGCCTAAGCGTGACCACCGCGTCCCTCTCACCGGCGAACTAGACTTTCAGTCATTACTAAAACACGTCGACCCATCCCTACCGCTCACCTGGGAGCTAAGCCCCACCAGAAAAAAAGAACAAATCCTCGAAGCAAAGAAAGTCTGGGAACTCGCTTTTCCTGAAACCCTGTAAATGACCCTAGCTAACCCATTAGGCCTCCTCGCTCTCATCGCTATCCCCATAGTGATCGCTATTCATTTTCTCCAGACAAGAGCACAGGTCATCCCCTCCTCCACCCTATTTCTCCTAGAGAAAACCCAGAAAGAATCCGCCAGCGGCAGAAAGTTTGACCGCTTGATGAACTCCATACCCCTCTGGCTCCAGCTACTCACCGTCATCCTCATCACCTGGCTACTCGTCCAGCCCAGATTCCTGAAATCAAACAGCACCCAGCGTATCGCCATCGTCTTAGATAGCTCCGCATCCATGTCAGTCTTCTCAGCAGAAACCAAAGCTAAACTAAAAGACAT
The DNA here is from genome assembly GCA_023300205.1 of Akkermansiaceae bacterium. Taxonomy (GTDB): domain Bacteria; phylum Verrucomicrobiota; class Verrucomicrobiia; order Verrucomicrobiales; family Akkermansiaceae; genus Rubritalea. Next base: position 7,683 of record JALZVD010000175.1, read on the forward strand.
CCTACCCACACTCCAGAACAGTGCAGAACAAGCTGAATACTGGTTACATGAGTCAAACACCTCCAAATCTCGCCTCTACCACGGCACCTCACTAGATGACCTCATCACAGCCATCGACAACTGGAAACCCCTAGATGGAGCCATTGACCCCACTCACGCACTACGTATCTCACGCTCACTAACAGGAGTCGAAGGCGCACTCATCTACCTCACAGACACACCTAAAAAATCCATCCCATACAACGCCAATCTCTACGCCATCGGCACCTACAAGCCCAACTGTGGATTCACAGGCATCAGCTTTGAAACCACCGACAACCAGCAAATTTGGAAGACCCTCGTTAGAAACTACTCCACTGAAACTCAAACCAGAACCTGGTATTTAGAAGACGATAAAGGCCAACGCACCCCAGAAAAATCCATCACCATAGAACCGCGTAAAATCATCTCGCTCTCAGGAGCTATACCCACAGGCTCTACCACCGCTAAGCTAGTCCTCTCCTCAGACTCCTTCACCCTAGATGACACCCTACCCATCATCAGCCCTCAGCCTAAGACACTACTCATCCACGCCAGCGC
>JALZVD010000176.1 GCA_023300205.1 Akkermansiaceae bacterium
TGGGTTTTGTTTCTTCTGATTTTCCGGGAGTGAGATTTTTGAAGACGGACTTTAGTTTTGCAGCTACTGTGTTGTATGTGGGGTCTTTTTTCATGGCATTTTTTGCCATTTCTAGTTTTTTGTCTCTTGCTGATTTATCTGATCCTACTGGAGTAAGGTCAACGTAATAGAGGTCTAGAGAGGTGCCGTCACGTTTACCAATGAAGGCGAGTTTTTTACCATCGGGGGAGAATGATGGGGCGTATTCATTATCTGGGTGTCTGGTGACGTTTAAAGGCTTGCTTGAGCCGTCTATAGGGGCGATATAAATATCACTGTTGAAGTCGTTGTTAGATAGTGAGTAGGTGAGCCATTTGGAGTCTGGTGACCACTCGAATGAAGGAGTGTCCCATGAGTTAGTGACTAGAGTGCGTTTGTTACTCTTTAGGTTATAAGTGAAGAATTTACCTGTAGTTGTTGTGTAACCGATGAGCTTACCATCAGGACTGGGGAGAAAGGAGTCTATGGTGTCATGTTTTGATTCGATGACGGAGGTGGTTTTTATGGATTCAGTTTCCCACCAGTATTTGCTTGGGTCTGATTTAGTGAGTTTATTGATTGAGGTTTTGATTCCGTCATCGGAGATGTAATAGATAGCTCTACCTTTGTCTCCAAAGTAGATGTTCTTCTCATATTCTGGTGTATCAGTGAGTTGAATAGGTTCACGTAGGATTGTGTCCATAGCGAAGATGTTTCCATTGTTAGTGAAGGCTATTTCTAGTCCAGATGCAGAGAAGTCAGCATCGTCGGTTTTTTTTGAGGCTATGTTTATTGTTTCGACTGAGTGTAGTGAGAGATTGTGTTTTAGTGTGAGTTTATCACTTTTGTTAGATTTGGTATCGAACTTATAGAAATGGAAGAGGTGTCTGTAGATGATGGTGGTGCCATCTTTTGAGATGACAGGGAACATTACGTTACCGTTACTGTGCCTCGTTAATTGAGTATCTTTATTAGTTGCGAAATCGTGTTTAAAGAGGTTAAATTTTCCTGTCTCACCGTTGACGTAATAAAAGCCGGATCCATCTGGTAACCATAGAGGAGAGAGGCAACCGTGGGGATCAGTAACTGGCTGAGTGAATGTATTGGTAGTCTTTTCGTAGAGCCAAATTTGGCTAGATTTTGAGCCGTAATATCCGGTTCGGTAGGGCTTTTCACCTTCACGAGTGAAGAGGATTTGGTTTCCGTCTGGTGATATTTTTGCGTTCAAGGCAGAGGCATCGAAGAGTATTTGTTCTGGTTGATCTGCGGTTACAGAGGCTTGATAGATGCGGTAAGGATTTCTGCCTGCGATGTCACGCGCACTGCGATAGAGGATTTTTTGTCCATCATCGGCGAGGTCTTCGATGAGGTTACTGACGGAATGGAAGGTGATTTGTTTGGACTCTGATGGTTTGTTTATGGGCATTGAGAATACTTGTGTGCTGCCTTCTCTGTTTGAGTTAAAGTAAATGGTTTTTTCATCTGGGGAGATGATAGGGTTGTATTCTTTTCCTGGGTGGATGGTTAGTCGTTCTGCGTAGGCTGTGTTTTTAGGGTCTGTAGAAATTTTCCAAAGATCATTTTCCCATGAAAAGATGAGTGAGGAGCCGTCAGTTGATAGGGCGGGGGTAATGGGAACTAGCATGGTGGTTTCTGCTAGGATAAGGTGGTTAGAAGATAGCAGAGCTAGTGAAGTGAAGAAGGTTGTCAGAAATTTCATGGTGTTGTGCGAATAGAGGTAGCGCAGGGTTTGATTCTAGATGTTAACAAAGCGATACATGCAGGGGAATTTATCTGAGAATTCTATGATATTTTCTATCTTCTCAGCGGGGCGTTAGATTGAATAGTAAGAGAAATAACTACTTAGAAGCTTTTGCTATTTGGTCCTTGATGATTTCTAGAGCCACTTGGATGCTGACATTGAGGCTATTTTTAGAGATGTTATCTAGGTTATCATTAGTGGTGTGCCACCATGACTTGGCGCTGAAGTTTCCGATGATGTCGATCGTGGGTAATTCTGCGATGACATTCATGGGGTAATGGTCATCTAGGATAGATCCGTTTGCTACAGTGAAGCGTTCTTGAAGTTTGTGTTTCTCAACGACAGAATAGTAACTCTTAAGGAGAGAGTATGGGGTGTCACTGGGAATATTTATTGATAGGTTGTTGTGACCAATCATGTCTAAAAGAATACCGAACTTGGGCTTGTGTGGGTAGGTCTTTCTAGTATCTGCGATATCATTACGGAGGTATTGAGAATAATAGATACTACCATAGAGGCCATCTTTCATGTATTCGATGTTTGGGCTAAGTGCTTCTTCGCCATCGAAAAATACGAGTTCCATTTGCTGAGCAATGGTTTTCTCATGGGTGGGTAGATGTTCTGCGATTTCTATGATGGCGCCAACACAGCTAGCAGCATCATCGGCTGCTAGGAAATCATCTAATAATTTAGAATCATAGTGAGCCGCAAGTATGATATTAGGGGCTTCAGTTGTATCGGCTCGGCGTGCGATGAGGTTTACAAAGCTACGCTCACCGTATGGAGTCATTGTTTTGAAGCTCTGGCGTGAGACTTTCCAACCGAATTTCACAAGTTGGCTAGTGATGTATGCTTGAGTCTTCTTATGTCCTTGTGATTCGATGGGGCGGACGCCGAAGTCTAAGATGTTTTTTGTGTGAAGGTATGCTTTCTCGCCGAATGCCCAGTTCTTGTATGGGCTGATGACTTGTTTATCGATGTTGTTGAGAGCTTCGATATTTGAGCTGTTGGCTCCTGTGCCAGTGGCTTTAGGGGGAAGGGTGGATGATTTCTTACACGAGAAGATGGACAGACATAGAAGACTGCATAGAATGAAAGGGGGTGAAAAGATCCTCATTTGGTGGATTGGTTGGTGATGAGAGTGTTAGAAATCGTTGAGGCTAACACCTAAAAGATCTAGGATACGGTTGAGGTCTTTATTGCCGTAGTATTCGATTTCAATCTTACCTTTTTTGGAGGTGTGGTGCACGTTAACGCGGGTTGAGAAATCGTTTTGGAGTTGTTCTTGGATTTTTTGAATGAGAGCAATTTCTTCAGCGGATCCGCCGCTTTTGTTGGTGGTCTTGCTGGAGGTTTTGATTTTATTAAAGTCTTGAGCGAGTTTTTCAGTAGCTCTGACTGTGAGTTTCTTTTTGATTACCTGATCTGCGGCAATGATTTGAGCTTTAGGGTCTTTAAGGGCGAGGATGGCCTTGGCGTGACCTACTGATATTCTGCTTTGAGCAACCATGAGCTGAATATCTTCATGGAGGTCTAGCAGGCGCATGGCATTGGCGACGCTGGCGCGAGATTTACCTACGCGGTTTGCGATTTCGTCTTGTTTCATTGCAAACTCTTTGGCGAGACGAACGTAACCAGCAGCTTCTTCCATGGCATTGAGGTCTTCGCGCTGGAGGTTCTCGATGAGGGCCATTTCAAGGACGTCTTGATCACTGGCATTACGGACGATGACTGGGACGTTCTTTAGGCCTAGATTAGTGGATGCACGCCAGCGGCGTTCACCAGCGATGAGTTCTAGCTTGCCATTTACATCGCGTACGATGAGAGGCTGAATAATGCCATGCTGAGCGATGGAGTCCATCAGGTCATCTAGCATTCCTTCGGTGAAATGTTTACGTGGCTGGAGGGGTGAAGGAATGACCTGATCAATGGGGACAGTGCGCACATCATTCTCATGAGTGCCTACTCCGTTGTCATTACTTTGATTCCGTGAAGGTACGTTATCTTGTGGGAAGTCTGAGCTGTTACCCTGCTTCTTGATGAGCGCGCCTAATCCTTTTCCTAATGCCTGCTTCTTTGCCATGAGAGAGTATTATAGAATGGTTCGATGGCATTTGGCAAAGCTGTTTTATGTATTTCGCATTATCAAAAGATTGTGAGTTAAATGTGGATAATGTTTTACTAAGCGGAGTAGGGAGAGAGAAGTATCATTTATTTATAGAAACGCAAGCGACTCCAATGAGGACGAGGGAGACTCCTATTAGGTGGTGGATGGTGAATGGCTCATTGATGATGAAAATAGCAAGAATGATGGTGAATACTGGTCCGGTGGCTCCTAATATGGATGTGCGAGAGGCCCCGATTCTTGAAATGGCTTCTGTGATCATGAAGCTAGGGATAACGGTACAGATGAATGCGAGTGAGAGGCC
>JALZVD010000177.1 GCA_023300205.1 Akkermansiaceae bacterium
AGAGTCATCTCTAAGCCACCCAGCGTAGGTGACCGCATTAAAAAAGGCGACATCATCCTGCAAGTAGAATCCCGCCAGCCAGGCTCACCACCACCCGTCATCCCAGTAAAAGCCAGCGCAGCCGGCACCGTCTTCGAGAGCCATGTCAACCTCGGTGAGCCAGTAGACCCCTCACAAGAACTCATGGACATCATCGACATCAGCCAAGTCTGGGCAGTCGCTAACATTCCAGAGAGCAAAGCAGCCAGCATCAAAATAGGCCAAAATGCATTCATCAAAATCGTCTCACTAGGCAATGAAATATTCCAAGGCAAACTCATCCGCTTTGGTAATCAAGCAGACCCAAACACCGGAACACTCAAAGCCATCTTTCTCCTAGACAACCCAGACAGAAAACTCCGCCCTAACATGCGCACCGAGTTCAACATCGTCACCCAGACCAGAGAAAACGTATTCACCGTCCCTAACTCCGCCATCCAGGGTGACCAACTAAACGCACACGTCTTCAAAATGGACTTTGATCTCACCACCAAAGCATCAAAAGCCTACATCAAAATCCCCGTCGTCACAGGAGAGACCAATGACCGCGTCACAGAACTCATTCTCCAAAACAAAGAACTCAACATCGTAGACGAAGTCGTCATCACCGGAGGCTACTTCCTCACCCACACCAGCAGCGCTGACACCGGATCACTCAAAGAAGCCCTAGACGCCGCCCACGGACACGAGCACAACGAAGACGGATCAGAAATGTCCGCTAAAGACAAAGCCGCCGCCAAACAAAAAGAACTCGCAAAAAATGGCGGAACAGAAACCACCAACAACCCCACCTTCGTCACCCTCCTCATCGCCGGAAACATCATCCTCGCCCTCCTCCTCATCTTCACCATCTTCAAGAAAAAGGATATCAACTAACCAAGTAAAAATGTGCCCGAGATTTCCAATCTCTTATCAACCTAAGCACCCAACCAAAGAATCATGCTAGATTTCTTCATCAAAAAATCCCTCCACAACCGCCTACTAGTGCTCACCATAGCTCTATCCGTAATGGCGTGGGGTGCATTCCAGCTCACACAGCTCCCCGTGGAAGTCCTACCAGACCTCACCAAGCCTCGCGTCACCATCATGACCGAGGTCCCAGGAAAAGCCCCAGAAGAAGTAGAAAACCAAGTCACCATCCCACTAGAACGCGCCGTCAATGGCATCCAAGGAGTCACCCGCATTCAGTCCACCACAGACGTCGGACTATCACTCGTCTTCGTAGAATTTGACTGGGGAACAGACATCTACCAAGCCCGCCAGTTCGTCCAAGAACGCATCCGCTCCATCAACCTAGATAGAGGGGTCGACCCCTACCTCACCCCCGTAGCATCACTCATGGGAGAAGTCATGCTCATTGGAATCACATCACCAGACAACACCATCTCACCAGCAGACCTCAGAACATTCACCGACTGGGAACTCGCCAAGCGCATCCAGAAAATCCCCGGCGTAGCGGAATCACTCTCCATGGGCGGAGGCATCAAGCAGATCGAAATCCAGCCACTACCACAGAAAATGCTAGCCTATGGAATCTCTGCAAATGAAATAAACGCCGCCGCCAAACAAACCGCCAGCACCACAACAGGCGGCTACGTCACCAATAGATCTCAAGAGCAAATGATCCGCGTCCTCGCCATGACCACAGAACTCAGCGAGATCAAACAAACCGTCATAAAGAAAATCAACGACCGCACAATCACCATCGCAGACGTAGCCGACGTCACTTGGACCATCAAGCCACAGCGCGGTGATGCAGGAGTGAACGCAGCTCCAGGCGTCATCCTCAGCGTCGTAAAGTCCCCAGGGATCGACACCAGAAAACTCACCTCTGAGATAGAAACCGCCATGGCCGAAATGACCGCCCAACTACATCTAGAAGGGCGCGCCATCCAGCTCACCCCTCTCTTCCGCCAAGCCGGCTTCATCGATGCCGCCATCGATAACCTAGAAGAAGCCATCCTCGATGGAGGACTCTGGGTCATCGCCGTCCTTTTCATATTCCTCTTCAGTATCCGTAGCCCACTCAGCTCACTACTCACCACCCTCATCACACTCTCAGCCATCCCCCTCTCATTCGCCGTCACCATCATCATCTTCACACTCATGGACATCAGCGTGAACTCCATGACCCTCGGCGGACTAGCAGTCGCCATCGGCATCGTAGTTGATGACGCCATCGTAGATGTAGAAAACGTCCTCCGCAGACTCAAACAAAACGCCTCAAGAGAAAATCCTAAACCACGTCTAACAGTCATCGCCCAAGCCTCCGCAGAAGTCAGGAATTCCATCCTCTACGCCACCATCTTCATCATCCTCGTCTTCGCCCCACTCCTCGCACTCTCAGGAGTCGCAGGCAGGCTCTTCACCCCCATCGCCATCGCCACCATCACCAGCATGATAGCCTCATTCGTAGTCTCCCTAACAGTCATCCCAGTCCTCTGCTCCATCTTCCTCAGACCACGAGAAAACGTAGAACACAAAGACGGCTTCATCATCTCCACACTCAAGAAAGGACTCAAATACACCTTCATGCAAGC
>JALZVD010000178.1 GCA_023300205.1 Akkermansiaceae bacterium
TCTAATTGGTCGAGGAATTGTCTGGCGTAGGCGGAGAGGGATTCTACGTAGCGGCGCTGGCCTTCTGCGTAGAGGGTGTTGAAGGCGAGTGAGGATTTACCTGAGCCGGAGGGTCCGGTGATGACGACGAGTTTTCCGCGTGGGATTTCTACGTCGATATTTTGTAGGTTATGCTGGCGTGCGCCTTTGATTTTAATTGTCTCCATTGGTTGTGGTGGGGAGTTGCCAGTTGCCAGTTTGTTATTTGTCTTCGGGTGTGGGTTCTGAAGTAGGTTTTAATTTTCTGGGGGCGTGCTGGGTATATTTCTTGGGGACTAGTGCGTAGAAACTGAAGACGATGGGGTAGGCTAGGATACCTAGGCTGATGGCTGTGGTGGCTACACCTACGGCGAAGTTTGCTAGGTTTACTTCTCTGGTGAGTAGGGGGATGGTGCCTTGGATGTCAATGAAGTTTAGCCATCCGAGGTCTAGGAAGTGACGGATACTGGAGCCGATTTCTTCCTGAGTGAGCATGAGAGGGATCTGTGTGAAGGGATTACTGACCCAGCAGGCGGCGATGGCGATGGGGATATTTCCTTTGCCGATGAAACAGCATGCTGCTGCGAGGAGCATCTGGAATGGCATGGGGAGCATGGCACAGAAGAGGCCGATGGATAGACCAACTGAGACGCTGCGGGCGCATGGTCTCCACATTTCACGGTTGAACAATTTGATGACGATTCTATTCAGCCAGCTGACCTTACGGATGTGTGGATGTCTGAGTGCGCGATAGGATTTACGCACTAATTTGGAATAGAAATGCTGCATTATCGCTAGTCGTCTAATTTCACTATTTTGATGGTGCCGGAGGGTTTGTTTTGTTGTGAAATAGATTGAGCGAGAGTGGGGGAAGATTCTGTATTATTGGTGGATTCAGAGTTTTCCGGGTTACTGCCGAGGGCGTTCTTGAGTGCGCCTTCTACGAGTTGGCCGCAGTGAATTTTCATGGGTGGGAGTGCGCCTAGATCGGCAGAGAGTTCTTCTGCGTTAAGATTACTGGCTTCTTCTGCGGTTTTTCCTTTGAGCATTTCTGTGGCCATGGATGCTACTGCGATTGCTGTCTGGCAGCCGAAGCTCTGGAAGGAGGCTTTATCGATGACTTTCTTGCCGTCTTTTTCGGTGAATTTGAGCCACATTCTGAGCATGTCACCGCAGTCTGGTGAGCCGACTGTGCCTACTGAGTCGGCATCTTGCATCTCGCCTTGGTTTTTTGGGTTCGCGAGGGTGTCGCGGACTTTTTTCTCAAATTCACTCATGGTCTAATTTATGTACTGGGCTGGGGGATTAGCAAGTGTGAAGTGGGATGAGCTTGCGGTATTTATTCAGCGACTTTGTTGTAGCTAGAGCTTTCCAATGATGAGTCCTCAGAGTTTGTAGGTATGTTAGAGGAGATGGGGGGAGGTGTGGGATTTAGTTTGTCTAGGGTGCGCTTGGCGAGTCTGTCCTCGAATGATTCTAGGAGTTCTACGTTTGCGAGACGTTGTTCTAGGTCTTGGTTGTGTAATTGGAGGTCGGCAAGGGTAGTATTGTATGACTTGAGTTCTTTTTTGATTGAGGCTAATTCTTGGTTGTAGGCTTCTTCTCTTTTTGGTCTGCCAAATATCCAGACGCAAGCTGTGGCGACGGCGCTGGAGACGGCTGTTGCCATGGGGAGGAAGTTGGCTCCTGCTATTCTGTCACCAAAGATGCCGTAGACGCCCATGAGGAGGATGGTGCCGCCGGCAATGATACCGGTGGCAGCAGTTTTGATGACGGTGTTCGCGGTGCGTCCTGGGGTGAGGAGGCGTTCTATTGTGCTGATCTTAGGCTCACGACTGCGGTCATTAGAGCGACGCTGGTAATGGTCATCATCGTCATCATTATAGCGTTTTTTTCTACGGTCTTTGTCGTAGCGCTTTTTGGATTTATAGTCGTCTCTTTCGCCCATGACTGGTTTGCTGTTAGATGTTCTCGATTCTGAATACTACAGGGTCTGAATTGACTGAGTCTAGCGCGCGGACTTTTTTGAGTGTGGCTTTGAGTTTTCCGAATGGGCAGGTGTGGAGTAGGAATACCATGTCGACAAATTCTTTGTCTGGGTTTTCTGGGTCTACTGGTGAGTGTGTGCCTGAGATGCCTACGCCGTCGTTGGCGAGGACTTGGGCGATTTCTGCGATGACTCCTGGTCTGTCTGTGACGTCGAACCTGACGTAGTATGGTGTGCTGGTTTCATCGATAGACTTAACGATGGTGTCTTCTGAGTATGGGAGGAATCCACGGTGTGGTGATCCTGATGCGATGGTGTGAGCTGCGTCTACGATGTCTGCGACTACTGAGCTGGCTGTAGGTTCCTTGCCTGCGCCTCTGCCGTAGAAGAGTGCTTCACCGCTGGCGTCACCATTGACTGCGACGGCATTGAATACGCCGTTGACGCTGGATAGGATGTGGCTCTTAGGGATGAATGATGGCTGGGTGCGGAGTTCTACTTTGCCGTCACTATGCTTGCGGACGACTGAGAGGAGTTTGATGTTGTAGCCTAGATTCTGGGCGAAGTCGATGTCTGTGCTGGTGACTCTCTCGATGCCTCTGACGTAGACTTCTGCGGGGTCGATGACTGTTCCGTAGGCGAGTGTGGCTAGTAGGATGGCTTTGTGGGCGGCGTCCCAGCCGTTTACGTCTAGTGTGGGGTCTGCTTCTGCGTAGCCTAGCTCTTGAGCTTCTTTGAGTGCAGCTGGGTAGCCGAGGCCTGCTGTGGTCATGCGTTCTAGGATGTAGTTCGATGTGCCATTGATGATTCCGGTCATGGACTCTATGTCATTTCCGACGTAGCTGTCCTGGACTGCCTTGATGATGGGGATACCACCGGCTACGGCGGCTTCAAAGTGGATGGCTGAGTTGTGCTGGAGAGAGAGGGCGAAGAGTTCTTCTCCGCGTTCTGCGAGGAGGGCTTTGTTTCCTGTGACGACTGTTTTACCGAGTTTAAGAGCGGCTGCTACGATGTCGAATGCGGTGGTGGTGCCGCCGATGAGCTCGACTACGATGTCTACTTCTGGGTCGTTAACGACGTCATTCCAGTCTGAGGTGAAGAGTTTGGTGGGTGCGTCTTCGATGCGTTTCTTGGTGATATCTCTGACAGCTGCTTTGACGATGTTTATTGCGAATTGGTTATTTGAGCGTCCGCTGATGAGAGTGCCATTTTTCTTAATGGTTTCCCATACTCCAGTGCCTACGGTTCCGAAGCCTACGAGTCCTACTCCTACTTGTTTAGGGGTGTTGTTTTGTTGTTGCTCTGTCATGATGTTTGAAATGTGTCTTATTAGTGGGTTGATTGTATATCAATAAATGTGATGATGACTTGATTTTCTGAGATGGTGACGGTTGGTTTACGCTCAGGGATGTTACTGAGCTTGGTGGCTAGCTGGTGGAATGCCTGTGCGTCTGCGGAGGTTTTCCATTGGGTATTCCAGTTGATTGTGTAGGTGTGGCGCTCTTCTTGGGTGATGGTGAGGTGATCTGAGGTGAGGCTTTGGTGGAGTTGTGCGTTTTTGCTGCCTAGTTGTTGGTCACCAAGTTGTTTGAGGTAGAGCATGGCGAAGAGTTGGCCAAGCTGGGTGCTGAGGTGTTGTTTTTCGGTGAGTGGTTGCCTTTCTGTTGGGGGCTGGGTGGATGGCATGTTCTTGGTGAAGATGGTGGCGGTGGACTGGGGCATGTGGATGTAGATCTCTGGGAATACGGAGTCATGCTGTAGAATGATGTCTTCGATGTAGGTCTTGCCGTGGATGGTGGGGAAGGTGGTGATGCCTTGGATGAGGGTGGGTAGGGAGTTGAATATTTCCTGGGCTTCTAGGTTGGGTTTGAACTGCTTGGTGTGGCCACCTTTGAATGCGGTGATGTTTCTGTAGCGTTGGGCGATGGAGCTGGCGCGGCCTCTAATGAAGGCTTGGCGGGCGTGGTAGGCATCGTCTGTTAGGGTTGTTTTTTGTGAGTTTGTGAGTGGGAAATTTAGCTCAAGGAGTGCTATGGCTAGGTGCTTGACGATGCTGGTGGTGTGGAGGAGGTTTTCTTCATCGAATGCAGCTGAGAGGAGTATTTCATTGGCGCTGGAGTCGTAGATGGCGACTGCTCCTGAGGTTTCTGCTATTGCGAGCTGGCCAACGAGGTTTTGGTTAGCAGGGAGGATGCCGAGTGTCTCAAATGCATATTGGCGCATTTCCATGCCTTCTATCTGGAAGTGCTTGGTGTAGCGATAGCGGACGGCTTCTGCGAGGCTGTTGTCATCGACGCGTCTGGCTTTCACGTGCTGTGGGAAGGTGAGGCCGAGGTTTTGCTCAGCGAATTTGTAGAGGGCTAGTGGCAGGGTTAATTCAGCGCCGTTAACTTGGAGTTTTTTGAGGGTTTGGTTTTCACCTTGGAGGACGGTGATTTGTTGTTGGAGCTCGGCGATTTTCTGGGTTTGCTGTGGGTTGTTAGAGCTGATTTTGTTGACTTTTTGAGAGTGGAAGACAGCACCTGCTATTGATGCGATAGCGATCAGTGTGGCGAGTAGGGTGCTGGGTGGGATTCTCATGGGTGAAATTTGTGGATATGCTGCGGAGTTTGGTTATCTACCGACTAGGATCTCATCTGTGGCTAGGCCGGTGATTTTCTTGAGGCCATTTAGCATGAAGTAGAGGATGAATGCCATGACTAGAAAGAATGGTGCACCGATGACGAGGAATCCCCAGCCGGTGATTTTACCGACGATTCCGTTGTAGAGAACTTTCCAGTTATCGGCATCGGCGGCTAAGTCTTGAAAGAAGTAGAGTGAGAGTGCGAGGTTGGCTACGGCGCTGACGCAGAATGATCCAAACATGATGAGGGAGCATTTCCAGAGGAGTGACTGGTAGTCTGGTTTGGTTTCTTTTTCTTTGACGGATTTCTCGATGCGTTTGACATCAAAGAGGGCGTCATTATAGAGGAAGGTATTTAGTAGTGGTGCAGACATTTTGTGGGTGATGAGGAAGAGTGAGCCGATGACGAGTGGCTGGACGGCTTCTTTGATCCCGAAGATGATGCCTACGTGTGCGCGAGAGGCTTCATTGTAGAAGAGGTAGATGGTGATGAGTCCGGTGAGGAGGATGGCGAATAGGCCTACGCAGGAGAAGAGGTTGAGTTTCTTGTGCTTGATGAAGTGCCAGATGCCGAAGGCTAGTGGGAGAATGAGGGCAATGGCCATGGCGTTGACTGGTCCTAGATGCCAGAACTTGCCTTCTTCCTTGCTCATGTAGCTGAGGATCATGACGGGGGCGATGACGTTGACGACGATGTCTAGTAGGGAGTTGTCTGGTTTCTTTTTAGTTTTGTTTTGTACGGTCATGGGTATGAAAGATGATTTGTTTCCTATGCTTTGGCATGTGGTGAAAAACTTGCAAGTTTGAATTTGCGGGGTTGTTATGTTTAGGGAATTCGTTAGGGTGTGGATATGATTTATCTAGACAGTAATGCGACTACGCGGGTGCATCCTGATGTGCTGGCTGCGATGTTGCCGTATTTGAGCGATGAGTGTTATAATCCATCTAGTGGGTACCGTGCGGGGAGGAAGGTGAAGGCTGCTGTGGAGGCTGCGCGTGAGCAGGTGGCTCGTCTGATAGGGGCTGATGCGAGGGAGATTTATTTTACAGGGTGTGGGACTGAGGCGAATAATGCGGTGTTGTATTCATTGGCTGGGATGTGTGGTGAGAACCGTAGAATAGTGACGAGTGAGATAGAGCATAGTGCGATCTTGCGGGTTTGTGAGCATCTGGCTGAGCGGGGATTTGTGATTGATAAGGTGGGAGTGGATGCAGGTGGGAGGTTGGATTTGGAGGCTTGGGATAGGGCTGTGAATGCTGATGGTGTGGCTTTTGCTACGTTGATGTGGGCGAATAATGAGACTGGGATCATCCAGCCTGTTGAGGAGGCTTGTGGGCTGGCGAGGGTGGCGAAGGTTCCATTTCATACGGATGCGATTCAGGCGGTGGGGAAGACGGTGGTGAATGTTGATGATGTGGCGGTGGATTTCTTATCTATTTCAGGGCATAAGTTTCATGCTCCGAAGGGGATAGGGGCGGTGTATGTTAGGAGCGGGTTGAGATTTGAGCCAATGCTGCGAGGTGGGGGGCAGGAGAGTGGTTTCCGGAGTGGGACGGAGAATGTGGCATCGATCATTGGGATGGGGAAGGCTGCGGAGATTATGCAGGAGAAGCTTGATGCTGATGGGCATGCTGGGGTGGGTGAGTTACGTGATTATTTGGAGAGTATTTTGATGGAGAATCTGGAGGGAGTGGAGGTGAATGGTGCTGTGGAGTATAGGGCGGCGAATACGTTACATCTGGCGTTCGAGCATTGTGAGGCGTCTGGGTTGTTGATTTTGTTAGATGAGTATGGTGTGGCTTGTTCTGCTGGATCTGCCTGTATGACTGGGAAGCAGCAGCCTTCGCATGTTCAGAAGGCGATGGGATTTAGTAGTGAGCGGGCGAATAGTAGTCTGCGGATGTCACTTAGTATTTTCACGACTAAGGAGGAGGTGGAGGAGGCTGCTAAGCAGATTGTTAGAGCGGTGAAGAAGCTCAGGAGTGTGCAGGGTGGTGGAGGTGTGGGGCCGGTTGTGATTTATACGGAGTGAATATTCTCATTATTCTATAATGTGAGCTTCTTTGTTTTAGGTTGTATATGAAGAGGGAGGATAAATCTGATGACTATCTGATTTACAGTTGGGATGATAGGTGTCAATTTAGGTGTATGAAACCTGGTGGACAAGAAGGAGGAGATGGATACTTTTTAGGAGGTGTTGCATTGATAGTGGCTGGACTGTATTTCTTTATGGATTCGGTCCATGTGACTAGTGGGCAGTTTGGGGCTATTAGTAGAATGGTAGGGCGAGGGAGGAGTGGTATGGAGACTACTTCTATGGGGATTGTGTTTCTGCCGTTTTTGATCGGGGTGGGTGTGTTGTTTTATGATTCGTCAAAGAAGTGGGGTTGGTGGTTAGCAGGGCTAGGGCTGATTATGTTAGTGATAGAGATGGTGAGCCGGATTCAGTTCCGTATGGATATCAAATCATCTACGTTCTTACTAATGTTCTGCTTTATTGCTGCAGGTGCAGGCTTGGCAACTCGAGGTCTGCAGCTGAATAAGCGCAAGGCGAAGAGTGAGAGGGGTAGCAAGGGCGAATGAGTTTTCGTTGCTAAGGAGGGATTTACTTTTATAGAGCTTAATTAATGAAGCGGTAGATCCAGAGAGAGACTGAGAAGATGGCGATGATGAGGAATGCGAAGAGTATTCCATTTTTTGCTTGGTGTCTGTGCTCGTTTTTGAGCTCGCCTCTGCTGAGACGGTCGAAGAATTCTTTTTCACGTCTGACTGTGACGATCTCGTCTGGGGCAGGGAGGGTCTGCATGCGTTCTATTTCTGCAGCGCGACGTTTGGAGGGCTCATTCTCAATGAAGTCTCTGAGAGACTCAATCTCACTTTTGACTTCCTCATTGTATTGAGTGAGGTCATCTAGTTCAGGGATTGTGAGTTGCTTGGCCATTTAGCGAGTTGAATTTTACTTGGCTAAGTATAGGATCATGGCGATGAGGCCTAGGATGACGATAGGGAGGTTGAAGGCCATGCCTTGCTTGAACATTGTGATGAATTCACTTTGTTCTGTGGTTGATTTCGCTGAGATTTTTGAAACTTTTTTGCCGTTACCGAAGATTCCAGAGTGTGCGCCGTTTGAGAAGTATGCGATGGCTTCGTCGTATTCGTCTTCTGCGTGGTCTAGTACTGAGATGGCTTTGGTGAGTTCTTTTTGAAGTTGTTCACGTGTCCAGGACTCAGGGTTGACGCTATC
>JALZVD010000179.1 GCA_023300205.1 Akkermansiaceae bacterium
AAAAAAACTCACAAGCCCCCATCATACAATCATTCGTGAAAATCCGTATCTATTCGTGGTGAAAATCCCCCAACCCAAGCCCAAAACACACTAAACAAAAAATCTCTAAAATTTCTCCTCGTAACCACACCATACCCTTCCTAACCTCACCCCATGCAAATCCATTCCGCAGAGTTCGAGACCAGCGCCGCTGATCTCGCCAATTGCCCACCAACCACGCTCCCAGAATTCGCCTTCGTCGGCAGATCAAACGTCGGCAAATCATCCCTCATCAACATGCTCTCAGGTCAGAAAAAAGACATCGCCATCGTCTCCTCCAAACCAGGAAGAACCAGACTCATCAACTTCTTCAATATGAACAAAAAATGGAAGCTAGTTGACCTACCAGGCTACGGCTACGCCAAAACCTCAAAGGACATGCAAGGCAAGTTCCAAGAATTCGTCACAGACTACCTCCTCAACCGCGAAGGCCTACGCTGCGTCTTCGTCCTCATCGACTCCAAGCTCCCACCACAAGACATCGACCTCCGATTCACCCAATGGCTAATGGAATCCCAAGTCCCATTCGTCCTCGCCTTCACCAAGTCAGACAAAGCCAAACCCGGCGCCGTCCGTAGAAACCAAGACGCATTCCTCCACTCCATGAGCGAGTTCTGTGATGGTCTACCTAAGTTCTTCACCAGCTCGTCCAAGAACCGTGACGGCAGACGTGACATCCTAAACTTCATCGATGCTGCAATCAACATTGCATAGCCGCGTAGCATGAACACCTTCACCATCCTCCTACTCTCCCTCCTCACCACCATTTGCTCAGCACAGATCCAGCCACTCATAGGAACCTACCTCGGCGACGAGCAGCGGAACTACTACGGCAACTCCGCCCCCAGCAAGCTCAACCTCAAATGGAAAACCCACCTCGGCACCGGCTACACCATCGTAAGCGGTAAAAAGAAAACCTGGAGTGGCGCAGGCTGGACTGGCCAGCCACTCGTAATCAGTGAAAACGGCGAGCTCTTCCTCATCCAGCCCACCCTCAGCCACCACCTTAGAAAAATCCGCGCCAAAGACGGAAAAATCATCTGGAGCTGCAACCTAGGAGACGTCATCAAAGCAACCCCAACCTTCGTCACCACCTCTAACAAAAACCCCGAACACAAGTTTCTCATCATCTCAGGATCACGTCGCGGAGCCAAAGCCAACTTCTACACCGACCCCGCATACAGCCTCCACGCCATCTCTTACCTAACAGGTAAAAAAATCTGGCAACACCAATCCTCAAGAACCTTCTCAAACTCCAGAGACGTAGACGCCTCAGGTATCATGATCGGCTCCAAATTCTGCATCCCCACAGAAAATGGCAACCTACTCTACCTCAATCCAGACCCCGCTAAAGCCACCCTAAACCCCACCACCAACATCCCTGAACCTTTCATCCACAAACAATACCCACTCTTCGAGCAAATAGACACCCAGACCCACAGCCATGAGCTATCCTGCGAATCCTCACCCACCGTCTACAAAGGCGTAGCCTACACCGCAGCCGGAGCAGGCAGAATCTACGGACACACCTCACGCTTCTTCGGCACTAAATGGAACTTCAACGTAGGCGGAGACCTAAACAGCACCATGCCTCTCACCAATGACAACCACCTACTACTCGGCATCGAAAAAGAATTCATCCAAGGTCAAGGCGGACTCATGAAAATCAAACCCCGATCAAACGGAAAAGTCCTATGGTATCACCCTCTACCCAATCACAAATGGTATGAATGGGCTGGCGGCTTAGTCGGCTCTCCTGCAGTTAACCACCGCACAGCAAAAGGCTCTAACATCTCAGAAAACCTCGCCTGCTTCGTCGGTGTCGATGCCACACTCACCCTCATCAACCACAAAAAACTAACCCCTAACAAACGCGCCTGGGGACCTAACCAGAAAAAGCATTACCCCTGCCCACTCGTCCTAGACACCGTCAAGCTACCAGAAGGCTCCATCTCCACACCCCTCTTCATCGGTAATAAAATCATCATCGGCTACGACAACGGCCTAGACCTCTACCAAGTCACCCCCGCACCAGAACACAAACTCAAGCTCCTAGACAGACTCAAAGGCCCCATGTTTGACGCCACCCCCACCGTCTGGAACAACCGCATCTACGCTGCCTCCAAAAACGGCTACCTCTACTGCCTAGGTAATTAAGTAACATCAAAAAGCTCAAAAAAAAGGACTTACGAATCAACGTAAGTCCTTTAATAGGAAAAAATGGTAGGGGAGGAGAGAATTGAACTCTCCACCAATCGATTATGAGTCGACTGCTCTAACCGATGAGCTACTCCCCCGTCTCGTTTGAGAACTGCGCAAATATACTTAAAGTCGTTTATTTGGCAATCCTTCTATTTATTTTTTTTACCCCTCCGTCGCGTGCTTCATACAGTAAGTCATCACCTCACACGGATTGAGCTGCTCTAGCTGGATACTCTCATATTCAAAGCCACCCAGCCATCTACGCGCATCCTTAGAGAACCAAATATCGAGATCCTGCATCGTCTCAGTCGGATGGAAGTTAATCACCACAAGATACGCCTCACCACTCTTCCTATCATATCTCAAGAAAGAATACAGCCAATGACCACTCACGTTCTCACCATCCATTCTACCATAGTCCTTATTATCCTTATTAAAGGAATTCAGACCATACGTCTCCCCCACACTAAAAGCTGGAGCCTTTATAACATTGAGCCATCTACCATACCAATCTCTGAGCTCATCCTGCTCCTCACTCAGATCTTTCCCGTCATAAGTATGCCCATTAACCCATTTCTGTAACTCAGGAAGCGCCACGTAATCAAAGATACTCGTCCTCCCATCATCACCACTAAATCCCTTAGCCCCCTCAGCCATCTCTCCCACCTCTTGACCATTATACAGCAGACAAGAACCTGCTCCTATACCATAGAGGAACCCACTCACAGCCATTCCTATCTTTGCTCCATGACCTCCCCAATGCTTCGGTGACGCGATCCTCACCTCATCATGATTTTCCGCATAACGCGTCATCTTATGCAGCCTCCTAGAGTCCCATAAAACGTCATCCAGATCATTCGCCCACTTTCCTTGTTCATACAGCCCCTTCACTATATCATAACTGTAACTATCATAAACTTCATCAAACCCTGAGTCCAACAACTCATTGAGAACATTCCCATCAGTCACCTTCATTGGATCTCCATCATAAGCTTCACCCAGGAAATAAACATCCTCAAAACGATCTCTCGCCCGCTCCACTGACCACTTCCAGAACTCCATAGGTACCATATGCGCCATATCACAGCGGAAGCCATCCACCCCTAATTCTTGCCAATAATTCAAAATTGAATCCATCAAGTTCCAAGTCTTAGGAATATCCTCACCACTAAAGAGCTTCTCATCCTTAGCAAAATCATAACCATAATTCAGCTTCACCGTCTCATACCAATCATTCTTAGTCGGAGAATGAGTCACTGCGTTATTCCCTGTCACCATCGGATGCTTCTCTCTACTATAAATACCTCCTGGTAAATCTAATGGCTCGTCCCTCTCTAAATAATAAAAATTATTATCTACAGCGCAGAACTTACTAACATCATCATCCTTACCAAAACTCTGATAAGGCCGAACATCACTCTCGTAAGATCGCGCAACATGATTCGGAATGAAATCAATCAATACCCGTAATCCAGCACTATGACAACGTGCTACCAAATACTTAAACTCATCAATTCGCTTATCCACATCCAATGCCAAATCTGGTGAGACATCAAAATAATCTTTCACCGCATAAGGACTCCCCGCAATCCCCTTCAGAATCTTAGAGTCATCCGCCGGCCTATTAGGATACCCCGTTCCACTCGCATGCTCAAGCACACCAGTCAGCCACACATGACTAAACCCTAACTTCTTAATCTCTAACAATGCCTTATCGGTGATATCTGCAAACTTACCACAGCCATTACGCTCCATATTACCACCTTCTCTACCAGTAGTTTTTAGATTTCCAAAATGCCTTACAAAAAGTTGGTAAATAGTTGTTTTCATCTGTTTATTAAATGCCTTTCAAGCAGGTTGTTGGGAGATTTATTTGAGTTTCTAATGCGACTCGATTCACCATACGATCATGCTTTTGATTCGAAATTGCAAGCTTCTCCATCTCACGAGAGACCTCACTAGGGAGAGCCCCAAACTCCCAATCCACACGGTAAGTCCAGTTATGATTACCTACCGTCCCAGGAACATTAATCCTCTCACAGCTATCGATAACATCTGTGATCATCAGAGCTGCATACCGAGCACCAGACTTCAGCAGCGAATCCACAAGAGCCCACTTAATCTCTGAACTAAATGCAGGATATACCTTCTCTTCTAATGGTAAATCAGCATACTGACTAAGCAACTTCAGCCCCTCACTAGCACCCTCATCAACAGCCGCATCCTCACGCATATCCTCCCACATCGACCGGATCGATGGATGATCATGCGTCGTATACGTTGCAAAGGCACAGTCAGGATGCTCATCAGGCATCACTACATCACCAGAACAATCTTTCTCCCAATGACAAACCTTAAAGCCTGCAATCCCAAGTTCAGCAAGATGCGGTCTTACATAATCAGGCACAAATCCCAGATCCTCCCCTACCACCTCAGAAGCACCAGCTGCCTCCAAAATAGCCTTCAAATAGACATCCCCATCTAAGAGATTCTTCGCCTTGTCCGTCATCCTATCATCCGCTCTAGGAGAAAAATGCGGCAACTCTCCTGAAGTAAGCTCTTTAGCCTCATCGAGACTAAGCTCCAGAAACTCTCCATTCCTACATGGGTGCCATGGAAATGCATAGATCCGGTAAAATCCTAGAATATGATCAATACGGAAAATCTGGAAAATCTCAGTAAGTTTAGAAATCCTCCTCTTCCACCATGAAAAATCATCAGCCTGAAGAGCGGCCCAGTTATACAACGGCACTCCCCAGTTCTGCCCCCACTTTGTAGTAAAGGCGTCATCCTTAAACACCGTCTCAGGAGGCGCACCCCCATACCAGCCATCTTTGAACCACTGAGGCTCAAAAAACACATCAGCACTCGCATTAGAAACCCCTATCGGTATATCACCCATAAGCTTCACACCTAAGCCATCCCCATAACACCTGACCTCCTTCCACTGAGTGAACGTATGCCACTGAACCCAAGCATAATACTCCTGCACAGCACTAGGAACTCCACCA
>JALZVD010000180.1 GCA_023300205.1 Akkermansiaceae bacterium
CTGAGTCACGTTCAGCCTCTCAGCAGCCTTCGTAAAGCTCTCGGTCTCAGCCACTGCCACTAGCGAGCGGACCTGTCGTAAATCGGGAAGTTCAATCATAATGAAGCGGATTCATTTGAATCACAAAAACTATGATAGCAGAGATCATACCAAATTCGGTCAGCTGGCACATCATCCGCTGTCTCAGATGTCCCAGCGGGAACCATCTCCCTACTGGACAACATCTTAAAACATGAAGAAAAAACTAGCCTATGCCCTCCCCGGCCTACTCGCAGCGAGTCTCCTTCACGCCGAGCCTCTCGACGTCGAAAAAGACACCCTCAAATTTGGTTTCATCAAATTGACCGACTGCGCCCCCATCGTCATCGCAAAAGAAAAAGGCTTCTTCGAGGCCGAAGGCCTTCAAGTCGAAGTCATCGCCCAGCCAAACTGGAAGACGCTCCTTGATAACGTTATCTCCGGCGAGCTCGACGGAGCCCACATGCTCTCCGGCCAACCCATCGCCGCCACCATCGGCTTCGGCACCAAGGCCCACATCATCACCTCCTACACCATGGACCTCAATGGCAACGGCATCACCGTTTCCAACGACATCTGGGAGCAAATGCAGGAAAATGATCCCAAGCTCGATTCCCCCACCCCGCCACATCCCATCACCGCCGACTCACTCAAGCCTGTCGTTCAAGAGCTTCTTGATGATGGAAAAAAACTCCAGATGGGCATGGTTTTCCCGACCTCCACTCACAACTACGAGCTCCGCTACTGGCTCGCCGCAGCCGACATCAACCCCGGCATGTATACTACTACCGACACCGGTGGCCGCACTGATGCCCAAGTCGAACTCTCCGTCACTCCACCACCCATGATGCCAGCCACTCTTGAAGCAGGAAACATCCAGGGCTACTGCGTCGGTGAACCTTGGAACCAAGCTGCTGTTGCAAAGGGCATCGGCGTCCCCGTCACCACCAACTACGACATTTGGAAAAATAACCCCGAGAAAGTCTTCGGTGTTTCTAAAGAGTGGGCCGATGCCAATCCTCAGACAAACCTCGCCGTCACCAAGGCCCTCATCCTCGCCGGCCAGTGGCTCGATGCCACGGACGAATCCGGCAAGCTCACCAACCGAGTCGAAGCTGCGCAAATCCTCTCCCGTCCTGACTACGTCGGCGCAGACTTTGACATCATCAAGAACTCTATGACCGGCTTCTTCCTCTTCCAAAAGAGCGACAAGCGCGAGATGCCAGACTTCAATATCTTCTACAAACACCAGTGCACCTACCCTTGGTATTCAGACGGCATCTGGTTCCTCACCCAAATGCGCCGCTGGGGTCAGATCACCGAGCCCAAGTCTGAAGCCTGGTATCTTGAGACCGCTAAGGACGTCTACAAGCCCGAGGTCTACCTCACCGCCGCCAAGATGCTCCTCGAAGAAGGTAAGATCAAAAAAGAAGATATCCCCTGGGAGACCGACGGATTCAAATCCGCCACTTCTGACTTCATCGACGGCGTCACCTACGACGGCAAAGACCCTCTCGGTTACCTCAAGTCTCACAAGATTGGCAACAAAGAGTAAGACCCCTTGTTCATGACGAACACCCCTCATCTAAAGCCCCGGGTTACGACTCGGGGCTTTTTTCACCCTAGCGGAAGCCGTGAACCCTATCCCTAGACATCTAAAATCGAAGAAAGGGAGCGGAAAAAATGTTTAAATCCAAGCGACCAATAATGATAGCAACAAAGGGATGAAATCATTCCTTCTCTTGTTTAGCGTTCTCTCCTGCAGCTGCAGCTACATGGACGAACTCTCCGAAGATATCGAACGTAGTAACACGACAAAAAAGCGAGACTACGAACACCAAGAATGGCACAGAGAGACTAAACCAGCCCCACTCTTCAATCCGGCACCCCATTATCATTATGCAGAAAAATATGGGTATTGAGAAAAAACTCATCTCATCCATGAATTCGCCGCATGAAGCGCTGGCCCATCAGCTGCATTTAGCAGCGTGTTGATGAACCTTTTTCATAAGATAAAATATCCGATCCTCAAAGCGATCGACGTCTCCGGATTGACCTTTCTTGGACCAGTTGTGCGGCTCTGCTACGGCGAAGAGCCACAAGTGCAGATGAAAAAAATCGGGCAGTGGATACTCGTTCCCATTCTCGCCCTCCTCCTCTTTGCCTTCTTCTGGGCCTATGGATCCACAAAGGTCACCACCAAGTCTGGATCGGTTCCCGGTCCCCTCGCCACCCTCGAAGCGGGTCAGGCCATCACTCAGTTTGGCAACTACGAAGCCTCTAAAGAAATCGCTTACGGCCTCACCGGAGAAGACCGCACAGAGGCCCTCGCAAAAGCCGAAGCCCGCTTCGCCGAGATGCCCGCCATCGTCGAGAAGGCCAACAAAGGCGTCACCGACGCCAAGGCTGCCTATGCCGCAGACATCGAGAAAAAGACAGCCTCTCTCACCCAGACATACGACAACCTCAAGGTGACGTATAAAAAGGCAAAGGCTGACCGCACCGCCGCCCTCGCGCAAACCTCCGAGAACCTCACCCCCGGAGACAACAGCGCCTACGCCGCTTTCCTGAACGAAGTGAAGGAACACACCATCCAAACCGACAAAGAAAAAGACAAGCTCTCGATCCT
>JALZVD010000181.1 GCA_023300205.1 Akkermansiaceae bacterium
ATGGACCTCATCCACAACCGCGATGGACTCATTCTCGGGATCTGCAATGGCTTCCAAGCCCTCATCAAAACAGGCCTCGTCCCATACGGAGAGATCCGGGAACCCGCCACAGGTCAACCGACCCTCACATTCAACGACATCGGCCGCCACATTGCATGCTACGCCACCACCCGCATCGCATCCACTAAATCACCATGGCTCGCCAACACACAAGTAGGAGATCTTCACAACATCCCATTCTCACACGGAGAAGGTAAATTCATCGCCAGCGAAGAAGACGTCCGCTCATTAGCAATCAATGGCCAAATCGCTACCCAATACACCGATATTGTAGGCAGCCCATCCATGGACATAACCAACAACCCCAACGGCTCAGTCTTCGCCATCGAAGGCATCACCAGCCCGTGCGGTAGAGTCCTCGGCAAAATGGGCCACACAGAACGCCGTGGCACAAACGTAGCCAAGAACCTACCTGGAAATAAACACCAACCACTCTTCAAAGCCGGCGTCCAGTTCTTCGTCTAAAATCTCAAGAGCAATGCATTAATAAAAATATACAACTAATAGGCTCCAGCGTCAACAACAGCAGTTTCGCCACTGACTGAATTAAGCGAGATCTCACCTTCCCTGCCATTTTCACCATCAACAGACTCTGTAGACATCCCTTCATCGCCAGCCATTCGAGAATCACTCCCAATTAACTGAACTCCTTGAATAACAAAGACCAAACACATAATAATACCCAAGACTGAAAGAGACATTCTATAAGATATCAAATCCTTGATTATCGGCATCTGAGATAACAACACAGGCAGCACTACACAAATCGTCGCAACCATCGCAATAACAGAATAAGAGACATTCTCCCCATTTAAGACTAAATAAGTAATGACAGCACTCGCACTACTACCAACCAAGATCAGATTGCCCAAAACTGAATGAAACACTCCATTTAAATCATCATTCTTAGATACAGTAGCCTCTATTTGGCGAGCTGAATCTCTAAGTAATATTTTCTTCGCCGCTTCTATTTTCCTCTGATCTAAAGCCTTTGATCGATCATCACTAAATACTCTTTTCCCTTTCAACTCCTCCACACGCTTCAAGAAATATCTAGAGATCATCAGATCATAGTTCCCTCCACTCTCTCGTTCTGCAACTTCCTTACAGGCACCATCCAATCTATCATTAGATATTTCACTATCTATGATCGTATAGATCTCTGATTCTGTCAGTTTAATCGGTTTCATCTTTCTGCTATCTATTTAAATTTGACAAAAATAGATACCCAACACCAAGATTGAATATATTTACTTCGGATTAATAAAAATTACATTAATGTTAAATAGATATCAATACTTATTTCCAACAATATAACACCCTAATAACAATTAACCACTAGCATCTCTTTAATTTAAACTTGCTAAAACTCACATTACAAATAACATTGTCCTGTATATAAACATATTACGTGACCAAAGATAAAAATATCAGCGGTAGCTCAACCGCATCTAACCCCTCTAAAAAATTCACTTCGATTGATTCAGTACCTGTTGCAGAAACGGGGCCACCCAAAATCAAATACGAACAAAATTTAAAAGGACTTGAGCTAAATCCATTCATATGGGCAACCCTCGTAATAATGTCAGCTGTTGGTATCATTGCTGTATTTCTACACTTTGAAATAAATAGGCACAACCCAGTTATCGTTAAAAAGCAAGCACCTCCACCAGCTAAAACTGCTGCCCCTGAACCTCAGCAACAAACTGATCAAAAAGCAGAAAGGCCCATAGATTCTTCACAGATAAACCAAATGGGCAACGCTACCCATTCTAAACCAAAAGAAGAAACAGCCCTTAAAAGAGAGTCCAATAGCTTCACCAACAACATTGAACTAATTGCCAAAAACTGCTCAAACCTAGTAACTCATAGAAATTCATATGCAGTCTTCGAGCATGGTACATGCGTGCTCATCATAGAACCGCTAGATGATCCAGTCGTAGCCTCTCACTCTACTCTTAAACTACTTGCTGACCCTAATATGGATTTCGAAGTTGAAACCCTTAACAACAACAACTACCTCATCACCTTTAACCAATACCTCTTCTGCTGGTTTTCTGCAGATCAACTTGCCAAGAACAAAGACGCCATAATGATAGACAAAAGGCTAGCCAGACGAGTCAACGACCCCTCAAGATTAAAAGACCTAACTGAACTTGAACTACGTATCGGTAAGCTAGCTAGACTATGCCTCCTAGCTGACAGCTTAAAACTTAACGTCAAAAAAATTATCAGAGCCAAGCAAACAGCTAAACAAGTCCCCATACAACCAGCCTCTAAACCTCCCACGTAAGCTCTGTTCCCTTAGCTATATCAATCTAAAAATAAAAAGCTCCATTGGATAAACCACTGGAGCTTTTTCTATTGATGAACTGAGTGGCGGAGCGGACGGGAATCGAACCCGCAACCTCCGGCGTGACAGGCCGGTGCTCTAACCAATTGAGCTACCGCTCCACTCAGTTAATGAATCACTGCTCAGCTAAATAGAATGAATGATGGCGGAGCGGACGGGAATCGAACCCGCAACCTCCGGCGTGACAGGCCGGTGCTCTAACCAATTGAGCTACCGCTCCATCAAACATTCTGCAAACCTCTTGCAGCGGGCAGGAAACTAACCAAATCAACTCAAGGTGCAAGCCATTTTTTATCTATTTATGAACTTTTTTCGCTGCTACCTCAGTTTTAGTTATTTGTGCAATCACCGAAAAACCCTCCTCCCTCTCAGAATAAATTCACCAAAAGCCTCAAATACTAAAAAATAGAGTTGCTATTTTGCCTTTATTCGCCTTTATTCGCCGCCCCGCGAGAAGTCAATCCGGTCGTAGGTCCTCTGAGCAATGCTATGGTAGCGGCGCTATTCAATCTCGCCAGAGCGGTAACCCGACTAAACATACAGACAATTATGTCAGAAGACACAACTAACGAAGAAGTAACTAACGAAGAAGTAGAAGTCGCCAAGCCTATCCATCTTGATCGCTTCGAAATCCCTAGCCGCCTTATCAAAGACGAGGACACTGAAACTGATACCTATGCTCATTTCACTGCCGAGCCTTTCGAGCGTGGATTTGGTCACACCATCGGTAACTCACTCCGCCGTGTATTGCTCTCATCTCTTGAAGGGGCAGCCATCACCTCAGTGCGTATCGCAGGTGTCCAGCATGAGTTCTCTAGCCTCGCTGGAGTGGTAGAAGATGTTACAGACATCATCCTCAACCTCAAAAAAGTGAAATTCAAGCACCACGACAAAGAGCCTCGTGTTCTCACCCTTAAAGTAGAGAAAGAAGGCGCTGTTACAGCTGGTGACATCACTGAAGATAACATTTACGAAGTAGTAAACAAAGACCAGATCATTTGTACCCTAGACCGTAAGACCAAGTTCGACTGTGAATTTGAAATCAAAGTCGGTCGTGGATTTAATACCGGAGACGAGAACAAGCGCCCTGACATGCCTATCGGCGTCATCGCTATCGACTCCATATTCTCACCTGTTACACGTGTGAA
>JALZVD010000182.1 GCA_023300205.1 Akkermansiaceae bacterium
GGGGATGATGCATTACCCTGTTGTAGAGGATTTTTTTAATATTATCCGGGTGCATAATCAGGGGGTTGCTTTTGGGTTTGGGAATGGCTCTGCATGGGCTCCGATTGTGTTTCTTATTGTTCCGTTTGTAGCGCTCTTTGTGGTGGTGATTTTATGGAAGAAGGATTTGTTTGAGGGGGTGGCTAAATGGTCAGCACCACTTTTACTAGCTGGTATACTGGGGAATCTGATTGATCGTCTTTTTCAGGGGTTCTGGTTACGGGGGCTTGAGGGATTGTCGTTTTTGGAGCGTTTAGGTCATGGGTATGTGGTGGATTTCTTAGATATTCAGGTTCCGTTTACGAATGGTTATCATTGGCCGTCATTTAATGTTGCTGATTCGTGTATTTGCATTGCTGCGACGTTGCTGTTTATTTCAGCGTTTCAGTCTGAAAGTAAGCCGGTGAGTAAGGCTTAGTCTTAAGAAAAATTGGCTTTGCAGCCTAAGAAATCAGTGAGATAGTTCGTTTATCTCATTATGCCTGTCGATAAACTAAAGTTACTCCATCAGCGTCTCACAGAAAAGGTTCTTGGTGCAGAACAGCCAGCCACGTTGCTTCTTATTGCGCTTTTAGCGAAGGGTCATGCTCTTATTGAGGGGGCTCCAGGAATAGGTAAGACTTCTATCGCTCAGACTCTGGCCTCTTGTTTTGGGGGTGAATTCCGGCGGATTCAGTTTACACCGGATTTGTTACCTTCAGATATTTTAGGTTATCATCTTTATAAGCAGAATAGTGGTGAGTTTGAGTTTATTCCGGGGCCGGTGTTTTCTAACCTGCTTCTGGCGGATGAGATTAACCGGACGTCTCCGAGAGTTCAGGCGGCGCTTTTGGAGGCGATGAATGAGGCGCAAGTTACTATCGATGGGAAGACGATCGCTTTAGATTCTCCGTTCTGTGTGATAGCGACTCAGAATGATACGTCATCTACGGGGACGTTTCCTTTACCCGAGCCTCAGCTTGATAGATTTCTTTTATCGATTCCGATGTCTCTTCCTAACCGTAGTATTCAGGAGAGTATTATTTTGTCCCAGCATGGGAATGTGTCTACTGGGGAGGTAGATGCTTTTTTGAGCGTTGAAGATATTGAGACTGAACAGGATAGGTGTTTATCGATTCAGTTGTCTGAGACTCTCTCTGGCTATATTGTCGCGTTATGTGAGAGTGTGCGTCAGCTTGCTGCGAATCCTCATGCAGTTTCTGTTAGGGGATCTATTGCTCTGCTAAATGCGGCGCAGGCTTATGCACATCTTCAAGATTCAGAGTATGTGCTGCCTGATCATGTTCAGTTTGTGTTTCCTCATGTGATGAGGCACCGTATCATCTGTGATGATGGGAGTGATGCTGAGGATGTGATCGAGCAAGCACTCCAGCAGACTGTGGTAGCTTAGATTTGATGATGAATGAATTTTCCACCAAAATAGCTCCACGAGGTGCGTTCTGTTTAGGGATAGCATTTGGATTGTCTGTGGTGGGCGGGATGATTGGTGATGGGGTTTTGATTACGCTTGGTTTGTCCGCCGTGACTCTGATGATTTGTTGTTATGTGTTAGGGAGGAGTAATCTTTATCATTTAGAGGCTGATGTGTCCTTGCCGCATAAGGTGCATGCTAATAAGTCTTATAGGCCTCAGGTGGTGATTAGGAATCATCGTTCTTTGTTAGATGCTTTCCATGTGAAGCTGTATCTTGCTTTTCCTCATGGAGCGGTGCTGGCGAGTCAGTCAGCGTGGGTGGCGGCGGGCTCACTGGCTAGTGCTAGCTTGCTGGTTCGTATTCCGATGAGGCATTGTAGTTTAGAGCATCCTTATAAATTTAGTTCGACGTTTCCGCTGGGTTTGTTCCGATTTTCTACCCGCCAGTTGTTGCATCATCCATTGACGATTTATCCACGGAGTATCATTCCTGATGAGTTGTTAGAGGTTGGAGCTTCTGGTCAGTGTCAATATCCTGATCAACAATCAAATTTGCAGCATGCGGGTGAGATGCGAAGTGTTCGAGCATGGCAGCCTGGAGATGCGGCGAAGAATATTCATTGGCCTGCATCGATCCGTTCATTGGCGCATGGGCATGGTCTGAGGATACGAGAGTTTGATCCTCCTGGTCTTCTTCCAGAACGGGCAGTGATTATTTTTCATTCATTTAGTGCGGAGCGAGAAATGATGCGTGAGGATACTTTTGAGCGTGGTATTTCTTTGATTGCAGGGAGTATAGCTTATCTCAGGAACTTGAATATAAGGGCTGATCTTGTGGCTGACTTCATGGGATGGATTCCTCTGGTTACGAAGACTAGGCCTCAGTATTATGAATGTCTTTCTTTTCTAGCAGATGGTAAACGTGCAGTGGGTACTGAGTTGCATGAGCTTCAGTCTGCGATTGATGCTATTTCAGATAAGGAGCAGATTATTATTATTTCTGATATGCCACCTGATGCTTGGTTCGATCTGGTTCAAATTCCCGATAGTGCTTCTGTGGTAGATATCCGTCAGGTTCATTTTCCGGTTAAAAAAACCATTTCAGCGAAAGAGGCTCTCTCTCAATCAGCATAACTTTCTAGGTCATTTACTATGCGCGCCGCGATTCTCATTATTAATCTTATTATTGCTTACGTCTTTCTTAGCGGATGGCCTGGGAGTTTACCTATGTGGTTGCGAGCGGTTCTGGCGTTGATAGTGGTGATGCTAGCGGTTCCGCTAAGCGATGCTTCTAGTAAAAGTAAGAATAGGCCAAAGCTGCGTAGTTTACGTGCGCCTAAGTGGCTGGATTATCTCTATATTGGAGGGGTGGTTTTCTGTATTGAGTTATTGCTGTTGGCAGTATTTACACTAGGTCCAGCGACTGCGGAGGAGGTTCATGAAGATTTTAAATACTGGATCATGCATAGAGAGCAGCCTGCTGAGGTGATGAGGGAGGCTCCTGGTGAGCTAAGTCATGATGGAGCTGGGAATTGGTTGTGGGATAATCATTTTAAGCGCTCACATCCTAAGCAGGCGAGTAAGCGGCCGTCTAATAAGCCAGAGATATTGATGGAGGTGGTGAATCAATTTAGTCAGACTTCACTTAGGAGGCACCGGATCTATCTTAGGACTTTTGCACTGGATCATTTCGATGGTGATACCTGGTCAATTTATCAGCCGACTAAGTTGATCATTGATAGGCCAGTGGATTCATCAATCCAGATTTCTCCTGTGAATGGGACATGGAGAAGTCTCTTGCCACTCTATGACCATACGATAATTCAGCCTTATTATGCTAATGGACAGAATCTGCTTACGAGTATACAGAATACGATTGATACTAATGTTACGTCACTCACGAAGGTTAATACGGATACTTATATTCTGCCTCGTCTGAATAAAGAGACTTATCGTTATAGAGCGAGGTCACAGCCGATGCTTCTAGATAAGATTAGTGAGCTTGATGATAATCTATTGGTTGGTGAGACGCATAGTGTGTATTTGAGCCGAGTGAGTAATGCTAGACTTCAGAGTAAGCTTACGGAATTTGTTAGTGGCGTTGATCAAAGCTTGTCCTTAGTGGAGCAGTTAGCGGCGCTAAAAAAATTGATTAATATTCAGTGTTCTTATTCACTGATAATAGAAAATAAGGGAGGGATGAATGCATTAGAGAATTTTCTTTTTGAAGAGAAATCTGGTTATTGTGAATTCTACGCATCAGCGGGGGCGATGTTGTGCCGTGAGCTGGGTATTCCAAGTAGGATCGCTTTTGGATGGTCAGGGGGTAAGTTTTTCCAGGATTCAGATTTATTTGTGTTCCGTTCAGAAGATGCTCATGCATGGACAGAGGTGTACTTAGAGGGCTATGGTTGGGTCATTTATGATACTACGCCGCCAGATGAAAATACAGTGGAAGAGTCTGAGGAGGATGAAGTGCCTCCTGATCTCTCAGAGATGACGGATGATTCAGGAGATTATTTGTTAGATGAGGATTCAAGCGATATGATGATCACATGGGTGAAAGTTCTTATTACGATTGGGAGTTTGATTGGTATCATTTTCGTTCTGCTCTTTATTCGTAAGCTGACACAGCCTAAAGAGAATTTTATCAGCGCGGCCTACATTAAGAGCGAGCCTAAATATCTGCAGCTGTTTCAGAAGCTCTCTGCTAGGCTTGGATATTCAATCAGGCCTGGTCAGACACTCTTGCAGAGTGTTCAGGATCTAAAGGCACAGGATATGGATGTTTCAGGGGTAAAGGGGTTATTAGACCGGATTCTGGCATACCATTATGATACTACTTATAGAAATATAGCATTAGATAGAATGGTCGAAAATGAGATTATAAGTGAGCTTAAGAGGGTGATGAAGTCGATAGAGGGGTAGTGTGGTAGCGCTTTATGTGAGGAGGTAGTGCTTAAGCGTTTATTAGAGTGATGGTACAGAAAATAATGGTCATTGGTGTTTTGGCTTGGTAAAGATGGTTTGAAACGATGAGTATCTTTGAAAAAATTATTGGACGTGAAATTCCGGCTAACATTGTCTATGAGGATGAGCTTTGTATTTGTTTTCATGACATTTCGCCTCAGGCACCTAAGCATTTGTTAATGGTTCCTAAAAAGTGTATTGTGCGTTTGGGTGAGGCGGAAGTTGAGGATAAAGAGACTTTGGGGCATTTATTGTTGATGGCACAGCACGTGGCTAGGGAGGAAGGGTTTCTTGATGATGGCTTCCGAGTGGTGATCAATAACGGAAGCGATGGAGGGGAGGAGGTGCCACATCTTCATTTACATCTCTTGGCTGGCAGGAAGATGACTTGGCCTCCAGGCTAGGAGCAGATGACTGATATCGATATAGCGGGGAAGCGTGGATTCTGGCAGAGAGTTCTTATTGCTGGAGTTTTGTTGCTTTTGGTGGCGATTTGTGTGATGTGTTTGATGTATAGCAGGGGGATGGCTGAGTCTGGCTCTGGAGAGTTCACGGATATGGAGCGAGAGATAGTGATGGTGTCAGGGAGGAGTGAGCTTCTGTTGCGTAATGCTAAATGGTTGCTTCCTGTAGCTATATTGTCTTCTTTGATGATGAATGTGGCGAGATTCAGGCTTAGGAAGTTAAAAAAGCTAGAAAACCAATAAGATTTCCATATTAGGCTTGAAAACGGGCTTGTTTTGTGTTTATTGACTTACCGCTAGCGGGACTAACACCCATTTAATTTTAAAACACTATCACTGAGGCTTATCATGGAAGAATCGAACATCTTACTGTTTGATCAATCTGAGGAGACCAGTGGAACACCAAAATCACCTATGAAAAGCAGCCTCGTAGATCAAGCAGCCCTGATCGTAAAAGATCCACAAGTTCTCGTCAATATTGTCTCACAGCGTGTTCGCCAGCTTAATTCTGGCAGATCACCGCTTATTGATGCTCTTCCATCTATGGGAGCAGCAGACATCGCTCTTACTGAGATCATTGAGGGCAAGATTGTAGTTACTCCAGCAGAGAGCGTGTAAGCGTTTCTGCTAGATCATATATGTAAGCAGCCGATTCTATTCATGAGTGAAGATATTTCCAAGAACCGGAAGGCTCGTCATGAATACAACATTATCAACACCTATGAAGCGGGTGTGGAGCTGAAAGGTACTGAGGTAAAGTCTATTCGTGCTGGTAAGGTGAATATCACTGATGCGTTCGCGCGAGTTGATAAGGAGCAGCTTTTTTTACATGGTTGCGATATACAACCGTGGGAGACTGCTGGGCCATGGTTTCAGCATATGTCTAAGCGGCCAAGGCGTCTTTTGGTGCATAAGTCTGAGTTATTGAAGATAGATCAGCTTACAGGTCAGAAAGGTTGCACACTTGTTTGCCTGCGCATGTATTGGAAAAACAAGCGAGTGAAGGTCGAGATTGGCGTTGCTGAGGGTAAGACCCATGCTGATAAGCGTCACGCTCTGAAGAATCAAGTAGAGATGCGTGAGGCTCAGCGAGAGGTGGCTCGGTTTAACCGTCAATAATTGGCTATGGCTGAGCAGTATATTACTAAGCCTGTGATTATTTTGGTGCAGACCCAGATGGCGGTGAACATTGGGATGTGTGCTAGAGCAATGCTTAACTGTGGGCTCGATGAGTTAAGGTTGGTTGCCCCCAGAGATGGTTGGCCAAATGTGGATGCGATAGCGCCGGCAACAGATGCTCGGCGGGTGGTGGAGGCTGCTAAAGTCTATACTACTGTGGCTGAGGCTGTGGCAGATTGTCATCAAGTCTATGCTGCGACTGCGCGGATCCGACATCTTAATACGCCTGCGGTGACTGCTGCTGAGGCTTCTGCAGAGATGCATACAGCCGCGGCTGTGAGCGGCGGGGAGCACCGTCCTGCGATTCTCTTTGGGCCAGAGGCTTCAGGTCTGGATAATGAGGCAATGTCACATGCTGACAGGTTGCTCCATTATCCGATGAATCCCGAGTTTACGTCGTTGAATTTAGCACAGGCTGTGTTGTTGTTCTCTTGGGAGTGGTGGAGTAAGAGGGCTGTTGCGACTGTTAGTTATGAGCAAGATTGGGAGGCTGCGCCTAGAGAAGAGTTAGATCATTATTTGAATCGATTAGAGGGTGAGCTGGATCAATCTGGATTCTTTCCCAATCCTGAGAAGCGTCCGAATACGATGCAGAAAATACGCGTATTTTTCAGCCGTTCTAATCCGAGTTCACAAGAAGTAAAAAGCTTACAGGGGATTATTTCGGCATTGATCTCTAAGCGTAGGTGATTTTGTGGCGTTGTGTTTTACTTGCCAAATTATTGAGTTAGTGCATGTTGTTTTGCATCTCGTAAATCCATTTTTCTCTCTTTCTCCCCTTATTACACCAGATGAAATTTACTCTTAAAAAGAAAAAAAACGAACACGATGCCTCGGGTGATATAGCTGAGTTAAAAATACCCGCGCACGTGGCAATCATCATGGATGGGAATGGGCGCTGGGCGAAAAAGCGTGGGATGCCACGTTTGGCTGGCCACCGTGCTGGTGCGGATTCTGTAAGAAAGATAGTAGAATCTTGTGATGCTCTGGGGGTAAGGTTTCTAACTTTGTATGCCTTTTCATCTGAGAACTGGAATAGGCCAGAGAAAGAGGTGAATGCTCTGATGGATTTGTTAGAGAAATTTCTAAGAAATAAGACTCCTGAGATGATGGATGATAATGTGAAGTTAGGTGCTATAGGACGGCTGGATATGCTTCCAAATAATGTCCGCACCGAGCTAGATAAGGCGATAGCGACTACAGCTGGAAATACAGGGGTGACGATGAATCTAGCGCTTTCTTATGGTGGGCGCGAAGAGATAGTGGATGCAGCTAAGGAGTTAGTTAAACAAGCGGTGGCTGGAGAGATCTCTGCAGATAATGTGGATAATGCTGCTTTTGCAGCGGAGACTTATACAGCGGGTATGCCTGACCCAGACTTATTGATACGGACCTCGGGAGAGTTGAGACTATCGAATTTTCTTTTATGGCAATTAAGTTATGCAGAGATAGTGATCACTGATAAGCTTTGGCCTGATTTTCGTCACGATGCATTGGTCGATGCTTTGAGGGAATATACCAAGCGAGATCGTAGATTTGGGAAACTTTAATTTTGAAATTATGGAGCGTTATTTATTACTGTTAGACAAGGACCATGATTATTTAGATTGGGCGGCTAAAAAGTTGGAGGCTGATGGTATCCGTGTGCTTAAATGTGATGATGCGGAAAAGGCTCTACAAGTCATAGAGAAGGTGAATGTAGAGATAGCGATTGTGGATATACGAATCCCTACGAGTGATGGCGGAACAGGTCTGGCCGTTCTCAAGCAGATCAAAGCAGCAGCGAAAAATTGGTCAGAAATGCTCTTTATTGTAACGGCTAGTTTTCCTACAGCCGCGCAGTTGGTTGATGCTACGCAGTTAGGGGCCTATGATATTTTGAAGAAAGAATCTCTTACCTTTGAGCTTAAGAAAATAGTGGAGGATGCCTGGCAAGTGATCGATGCTCGCAGGCTGGTGGAGGATTCACTACCAAACAGAAATGAGATTATTAAGGATAATGATGTCATCGGATCTTCTAAGGAATTCCAAGATCTTTTTAAACTAGTTGGCAAGGTAGCTCAGACAGATGCGCCTGTGTTAGTGACTGGTGAGAGTGGGACGGGTAAGGAACTGGTTGCTAATTCAGTGCATATTTATTCGGGGAGAAGTCATGAAGAAATGATCGCTCTAAACTGTGGAGCTATTCCAGATAATCTGTTGGAGAGTGAATTGTTTGGTCATGAGAAAGGGGCTTTTACAGGAGCGGGATTTAAGAGGATAGGGAGATTTGAGCAGTGTGATAAAGGGACATTATTTCTGGATGAGATAGGGGATATGCCATTAAGCGTGCAGGTGAAGCTGCTACGGGTATTACAGGAGGGGACTTACTCACGAGTGGGTGGGAATGAGGTGCTAAGCACGGATGTTAGAATAGTGGCAGCAACGAATAAGAATTTGGCGATTGAGGTGGCTGAGGGGAGGTTCCGAGAGGATCTTTATTATCGACTCAATGTGGTGGAGCTTCATATTCCTCCGTTGCGTGAGCGTGTGGATGATATTCCTCAATTGGCAGAATTTTTCCTGAAGAAGATCACTAAGAAACAAGGTGTGGCGGGAAGCTTGGGGGGTAACATGCGACTTTCTACAGAGGCTATTGAGAAGCTTTGTGCTCAGCCTTGGCCGGGGAATATCCGTGAGTTAGAGAATACGATTGCCCGTGCTTGTGCATTAGCTGGGTCAGATGTGTTGCTTCCGGATGATATTATTCTAGCGGAGTCAACTCGGAGGCCGATAGTGAGTACGATTTCTTCCACTGATGTTCAGCGTATCATGTCTCAAGCTCCAGATGGAGAAGATGTGGTTTCTTGGATTACAAATAGGCTGGTTAATGAGTGTGTTTCTGCAGCGAAAGGTGATCATCTAATGGCGGCAAAAAAACTTAATATTAGTGTAGTTGAGTTAGAGGGTTTACTATCTGCTAGATGATTAGCTAGTGTGAGATCTCGAAAAAGGTTATTCTGTTATACAGATAAGGTGAGTCGTTCTCATTTTTAGAGAGAATGAGAGCTGGTGCTTGCCATGAAGATGAATTGAGTTAATATCGCGCTGTATGTTTGGGGTGAGATTTCACCTGAAAACAACAATTACTTTAATCATTTAATTATTCATCAATATGTTCCGCAAAACTAGCATTATTATCACACTTGGCCCAGCAACGGATTCTCCAGAACGACTAGGAGAGTGCATTGATTCAGGAGTCAATGTCTTCCGGTTAAATATGAGTCATGCACAGCATGACTGGTGCAGAACAGTGGTAAAAGACATCAGAAGAATAGCAGAAGAGAAGAAGAAGCATGTTGCTGTTCTCTTTGATCTGCAGGGTCCTTCGATCCGAACAGGAGATTTGGATGCACCTTATCAGTTAGCGATCGGTGATAAATTTGAAATAAGAAAGCAGTCTGCAAGTGCTTCGATGCCTTTCTCTACTACGGTGAATTATGAGGGTATGATGGATGATGTGGCACAGGGAGCTACACTGGTAGTAGATAATGGGACGATGCTGATGGAGATAGAGGAGAAGCATGATGACCGTTTGATCTGTAATGTTCTTACAGCTGGTAAAATAGGTAACCGACGCCATATTAACTTACCTGGAACTCGGTTGAACTTACCTGCTCTCACAGAAAAAGATCATCAAGATCTTAAGGTGGCAGTTGAGTGTGAGTCAGACTTTATTGCGGGTTCATTTGTGAGAGATGCTGCACATGTGAATGAGTTAAGATCTGAGATGGAGAAGCTTGGTGGCAGATCAAATATTATTTCAAAGGTGGAAGATCAAGAGGCTATTAGAAACATTGATGATATTATTGAGGCTTCCGATGTGATTATGATTGCTCGTGGTGATTTAGGTATAGAGGTGCATGTGGAAGAGCTTCCTATTATTCAGCGTAAGATTGTGAACCGTTGTCATGTTCTAGGAAGAAGAGTGATTGTGGCTACTCATATGTTAGAGTCGATGATTACGAATCCAACTCCGACTCGTGCGGAGGTGACTGATGTATCTACGGCTGTGTATGAAGAGGCAGATGCGATTATGTTGAGTGGTGAGACTTCAGTGGGTGAGCATCCTATTCGTTGTATTGAAACATTAGACCGTATTGCTAAGCGTATGGAACGAGAAGGTTCTATCGGAAATGGTAAGCTAGCGGTGTTAGAAACTGATAAGCAGAAAGTGGTTCATGCTGCTCTGAGTCTCGCAGATTCTATTCCGAATGCTGAGATCGTAGTATTCACTCGAAGAGGTTTGATGGCTACTCAGTGTGCGCTTCTGAGACCAGAAGCAACTATTCACGCCTTCGCTCCAGAGGCGATTGTTTGTCGCCAGCTAGCACTTGCACGCGGGATTGAGGCCAATTCGATTCCTTTCCATGAAGCTCCTCTTGATACGATCAACGATGCAGTGACATTTATGAGAGACAATAATATTGTGGAAGAAGGTACTCCTCTTATTGTGGTCTCTGATACACTTCGCCAAAGCAAGATGGTGGATTCCATCTTGCTCATCTATGCGTAAGATAGATATTAGAAATTTAGATCATACGCGGGCTCTAATGGAGAGCTTGCGTAGTTCCCCGCTTCTCGTAGATGACCTGCCAGAGGCTGCTTGTTTTGATAGGGGTGGGTTTTCTGAAGGAGTAGTAGTTCCTGAGTTAAATTATTCTCAGAAACTGGGTCATCTTTACGAAGATGCGCTGGAGTATTTATTGAGGCACTCTGATGAGATTCATTTATTAGGGAAAGGTATTCAGATCTTTAATGAAGAGAAGGAGACTATTGGTGAATTAGATTATCTGTTAGAAGACCTTAAAACGGGGGAGTTTATTCATTTAGAGTTAGCGGTTAAGTTTTACTTGGTTCGTATTGATGATGGGGTGGCTAGTTTTCCTGGGCCAGATCCACGTGATAACTGGCTAAATAAATTGGAAAATCTCAGGCAGCGTCAGCTGAAACTAGCGCGGCGTAGTGAAGCGGCGGTTTTTCTACTAGAGCGGTATGGGGTTTCTGAAGTGACCCCGGAGCAACTGATCTATGGGAAAATTTTCGATCACTATTTGGCTGAGGGTCGGCCGAACCCGCCGGCAATGAATGCGGCTTGTCAGCGAGGAAGTTGGAAATACTTGAGTGAGTGGTGTAAGGGTTCAAGTGGGCAAGAGGTGACGATAATTCCTAAGCATTTGTGGCCAGTGAATGTTGAAAAATTATACCCTAAGCTAGGGGCTGTTTCTAGAGAGGAATTTATTATGGAGGCGGATCAGCGATGCACGATGATCTGGGATGAAGAGGCAAGAGATACTCAATTTATAGCTCCGGATAATTGGTCATGAGGCTAGATAAATGGATGCAGAAAGATAAGCGGTGTGGGAAGTCTGAGGCTCGGCGGTTGATCGCTTCTGGTTCTGTGGTGATAAATGGAGAGCTGGTGAGAGATTCGCTTTTTGATGTGACGCGCTTTCATGAGATTATGATTGATGGTGACTTTGTTCAACGAAACAGGGCTTATTATATTATGCTAAATAAGCCAGCTGGGTGTGTGAGCGCGACAATAGACCCTGAACACCAGACAGTGGTGGATTTAGTTGATGAGCCGTTTGTTAGCGAGCTTCATTTGGCTGGGCGGCTGGATAAGGAATCTACGGGGCTGACTCTTCTGACAAATGACGGGCAATGGTCGCGGCTCATTACTGAACCAGATGAGGCGATTCCGAAGACGTATTTGGTGACTACTGAGAGTGAGATTATGCCGGAGACTGTTGTTACGTTTGGAAAAGGGTTTTATTTTGCATATGAGGATATAACGACGTTACCAGCGGAGATTGAAATACTAAGCGCGAGGAGTGCTAGGGTGGTGATTTATGAGGGGAAATATCATCAAATTAAGCGAATGTTTCATGCTGTAGGCAACCGTGTGACTTCTCTACACCGTGAGAAAATAGGAGCAATTACGCTAGATACGAACTTGTCTCTAGGTGGATATAGGCATCTAACAGATGGAGAGGTGATTTTTTCATAATCCTGCTATCAGGAGGACTTTCACCTTTACTCATGTGTGGGTAGTGGGCATGGTTTGAGGCGAATGATAGGGGCGTTGATATGGAGAGTATTATGGGTAGGAATTCTAGTAGGATTTTCTAATCTTGGAGTGTGCCAGAATTTAGAAGATAATATACGCGAGGGCGGCGATTTGGCGAGTGGCTTAGAGGCTGGAGGGCTGAATATAAAGGTAGCTCCAACGATGCCTGAGATGCCTAAGAATATTAAGATTAGGTCGAATATGTTCCGTTGGCAGCATGAGCAGCAATTGTTGAACTATCAGGGTTTGGTTCAGATTTACGGTGATAATGGGTTGCAGATTTTTTCTGACAGAGCTGATCTAGATTTGAAAAATAAGGTGGTGAGGGTGTTTGGTAATGTAGAGATTTATCAGGGGGCTGTAGTGTATAAGGGACAGAAGGCTAGTTACCATTACGATGAGGATAAGTTAGACACGCAAGATTTAATCGTTAGTTTGGATCCCATTTTACTAAAGGCTGGATCTATCAAACAAGAAGAGCATAAAGGGAGGGAGATCTTTATTGCCCATGAGGCTGCGGTCACAACTCATGATGTGAAGAAGCCAAATTACTGGATGAAGGCGGATAAGATTACGATTCATCCAAAGGAAAAAGTTATTTTCAATCAAGTGAGCTTCATGGCTGGTGAGCAGACGATACTTTGGTTGCCATATTTTTCTAAATCTCTAGACCCGGATTTAGGTTATCATTTTTTACCGGGTTCACGCTCTAGCTGGGGGCCATTTCTTCTGAGTAGGTATGGGTTGATGCTGGGTGGGGAAGTCGATGAGGAGACTCAACAGCGAGAGGATGCTTGGCTGTTAGCTCAGATATTATTTGATGTGCGTTATGAGAGAGGTCTGGGGGTAGGGCTAGATTTATATGATACTAGATTAGAACGGAATGAGAACTTGGGCTGGTTGAAGATGTACTACACGAATGACTTAGATCCTTCACAAGCAAGATCAGGTATAGAGCGAGGTGCGGTAAATGAAGATAGATATAGGGTAGAGTTTAAGGATAGGTTCGAGCGAGCGAGTATGGTGAATGCTCAATCTGTAATCTATACAGATGTGAATTTAACTTGGTTAAGTGATCGTTTTTATTTGGAGGATTTTGAGCCTAGAACATTCACCTATAATCCTCAACCGGACAATGTAGTAGGAGTGTATCGTAAAACTGAGGGTTCTCTTGCTGGTGTGTATAGTAGGTTTCAGTTGAATGATTTTCATCAAACGGATAGCCGGTTACCTGAGTTTTTTTATGAAAGGACGAGAAGGCCGATTAGAGAGAGTAAAGTGTTTTATCAGAGCCGAACTTCTGCGGGTTTTTATCGTGAGGATCTAGCTGATTTTAGTAAGGATGAATTACGGGTCGAGCAGGGTGGCCTGTTGGCTGGTGATCCTAGGATAGCAGAAATCGATGCTCTGTTAGCGAAGCGTGAATTTTTAAGATTTCATACGTGGCATGAGGTTAGCCGTACATTTAGACCGTTTGATGGAGTTACTGTTACGCCGAGAGCTGGATTAGGTTATACTCAGTATTGGCAAGTGGGGGAAGCTGAAGCTAATGTGAGTAGGCGGATAGCCTATGGGGGTCTCGATAGTTCTCTGAAATTTCTGAAGTCTTATCCAGATGTTATCAGTAAGAGGTGGGGGCTGGATGGGCTGTTACATGTGAGCCAGCCATATGTGAATCTATCAGTCTTATCGACGAATCAGCTAGATAGTTCATTTGGTACGATTGATAGACTGACTCCTACTACCAGATTGCGATCGATCGATGTGGGTTCATTTGCAGCTATTGATGAATTGAATAGCTGGGCTGTGGCTCGTCTAGGGTGGCGCAATGAACTGTTTACTCGGCGAGATGGAGGAAATCATGCATGGCTGACGATGAACACTTATATTGATCATTTTATCACTGACCCTGAAGAGAATAGGACATTTTCGAATCTTTATAATGATATTTATTGGCATCCTCTTCCTTGGATGGCCGCGAGTGTGGAAATGCAGTTTCCTATTCTTGGGGGAGGTTCTGGGTTCACAGAGATCTCTCCAGGGATGAAGTTTATGCCCAATGAGAATTGGGAGGTTTCGTTCAACTATCGGTTACTAAATGGCCATCCTACGCTAGATGATAGTAATCGTATTGATACTCGTATTTATACTAGGCTAAATGAATCTTGGGGCTTTGATGTTTTCCAGCAATGGGAGCTGGATGATAATACTTTGGAGCTACAGCAGTACCGGATTTATAGAGATTTTGATAGCTGGATAGCATCACTAGGTGTGTTAAGAAGGGATAACCGTAATCGTAATGAGTATAGTGTGTTATTGGGTTTCACGTTGAAAGATTTTCCATCTGTGAATCTTCCGCTAACCATCGACCAAAATGAAAACTAGATAAAAATTATGAGTAAAGTAGATATAGTAGAAGTAATGAATTGGCGCTATGCAACGAAGTTATTTGATGCAGAAAAGAAAATCTCAACTGAGCTATGGGATGAGATAGAGGAGTCATTGATACTTACTCCATCTTCTTTTGGCTTGCAGCCTTGGAAGTTTATCGTAATCACAGATCAGGCTGTGAAGGAACGTTTATTAGAGCACTCATGGAACCAACTGCAAGTAACGGGCTGTTCACATTTGGTTGTGCTTGCCGCTATAAAGGATCTTGGAGAAGGTGATGTAGAGAGGTTAATAGGAGATACTCATGCCAAGCGTGGTGGTGATGCGGCGGCGTTAGAGCCCTATAAAGGAATGATGTTAGGTTTTTTAGGGCACATGAATGAAGAGCAAAAATATGCGTATGCTAGGAATCAGGTTTATATTGCTCTTGGTCAATTGATGACTACGGCGGCTATTTTAGAGGTTGATGCTTGCCCGATGGAGGGGATTGTTCCTGCTAAGTATGATGAGATTCTAGGTCTTGAGGGAGGAAGATACACTACTGTGGTGGCTTGTCCTATGGGTTACCGGAGTGATGATGATAAATATGCTTCATTAGCGAAAATAAGATATGAAAAGGGAGACCTTATCGAGCATCTATAAATTGATTATAGCTCTGGCTATTCTGGGAGTTTGTTCTTGTGCTGCGCCATCAGGGTACGATGGGGTCATGACACGGTCCTATACGATCAGAGGCGAGTATTATCAGCCGATCAGTGTGGATGAAGCGCTCATTTATGACGAGGTAGGGATAGCGTCCTGGTTTAATGAGTCGACATTCTTTGGTCTGAAGAGGGGGGATACTTCACTGGGAGAGAAGGTGATGCCTTGGCATGTAATTGCCGCTCATAAAACATTGCCACTGCCTTGTAGAATTAAGGTGACTAATCTTGAGAATGGAAAAACTCTCAAGCTCAGGGTGAATGACAGGGGGCCATTTATTGAAGGAAGAATTATTGACTTAAGTCCACGAGGAGCTTCGAAGTTAGGCTTTAAAAAGAATGGATTAACCACGTGTAGAGTGGAGGTGCTGAGCGTGGGTGATGGAGCTTACAAGCGGTCTGCTCAAAGGAAGAGGTTTTTTGGGTTGTTCTGATTTGATCTAGTTAGCGATATTCCAACCTTTACCGAAGCTAAAGTTGAACTGTAGCCAGAGACTGTGATCATTTTCATTTGAGAGGCTAGCGTTTAGTTCTTCGTAGTTGTATTGTAGGCGGAGTTTTGAATCTTGATCATTGAAGATGCTGAAAGATTTGGTGAGAGCAGTGCTGAGTCTGAGCCTCTCACTTTCTTCATAGGAGCTCGTGGTGTTGACATCTTCTACCCATTCGGCTCTTCCGGAAAGTTTCCAGTTTTCTGCGAAATGATAGATGCTGGATGCGATGAGGGCGAGTTGGTTATCATCGCCACTTTGAGCTCCATCTTGCCACTCAATATTTCGCTGCATGATTTGGAATGATGTGTCTAAGCTGGCATTCCAGACGACACTACCAGAATCGCTCCAGCTATAGGTGTAGTCTAGGCCAAGGACTCGGCTTTTTCTACCGAAACCATTAGTTCCGTAGGCGGCTGAGAGTCCAATAAAGTGTTGATTGAAATCATTGACATAGTGATGAATAGTTGATCTTAGAGATGTGACACCGTTGACAAAGCCTGCATCTTCACCTTGTTCTGTAACATCGCCGTGGGCTAATGTGAGGCCTATGACTCCGTAGTTCTCGTAAATGTAATACCAGCTTAGTTCTGCGCCGTCAGTTAGAACACCTTCTTCGCCTAGAAATAGAGCAGTGGTTAGATCTGAATTGATAAAATCCCAATCATGGATATGCAGATTTCCTTGTAAGCCGAGGTCATGGATGAATCTTCCGGCTTTAGCTTCAAACCCGTATGGGAGGCGATGAAGCTTAAGGTAGGCTTCTTCTAGTTCTCCAAAAAACTTACCTCTATCTTCTGAGAGGGTGTATGTAGAGTAGAGTTGTGTATAGGTAGTTAAGTTAGAAAATAGATTAAGCTCTAATGCTTGAAGATCTAGTTCTTCAGCAGGATCATGATGATGTAGCGCATGTTCAAAGTTTCTATTCGAACTGGCTCCAATGATTCCTGTGGTGTGGATATTGAATCTCAATAAATCATTCGAAGAGCCATCATGAACACAGGATGCTCCTTGAGCATGTAAATGAGAAAGGGGTAATAAAGTAAAGAGGGTTAGCGAGAGGATTTTTATCATTTGTCTAGGATGTCAGACTTTGCAATTCCTCGTAGCTCACATACTCTGAGGATGGTATCTTCAATGAGGTTATTGGGGCAAGAAGCTCCTGCTGTGATACCTACAAATACATGCGTTTCTTGATCAAGAAGGTTGTTATATTCAGAGGTGATTTCTGATTTTTGTTCTAAATCAAAGTGAACAATTTGCTCAAGAGACTCGATACAACTGGCATCTCTGATGAAGAATGTAGGGAGTTCTTCTTGGCCTATTTCTACTAGATGAGCAGTGTTTGAGCTGTTGTATCCCCCGACTACTAAGAGTAAGTCCATTGGTTCTTTTAGCATATCGAAGAGTGCGTCTTGACGTTCTTGGGTAGCTCCGCAGATGGTGTCAAATACTTGGCAGTTCACAGCATTCCCATCACGTTCTATGACAGCCGCAGTGATTAGCTGCTGTATTTCCTCCGTCTCGCTTTTCAGCATGGTTGTCTGGTTTGCTACTCCAACTTGCTTGAGGTGCAGTGCAGGATCAAATCCTGGTGAGACATTATTCTCCCCAAATTTTTCCATGAATGCTTCGTCAGAAATTTTGCCACTGATGTAGTTACAGACAAACTCTGTGTCATCGAGTGTAAGGATGATTAAATACTGACCATTCTTCTCTGTACCTAATGCATGAGATGCTGTAGCACGGGTTTCTTCGTGGCCGGCCTTTCCGTGGATGATAGAGGTGTAACCTTCTTTGGCGTAGGTTCTGACTCGTCGCCAGACCTTCATCACATCTCCACATGTAGTGTCCACGATGGATGCACCGCGTTGCTCGATTTTCTCTATAAATGATGTAGGAGCTCCAAAAGCGGGAACGATGACTACGTCATTTTCATTTAACTGATCATATTGTTCATCCATTTGCTCCCAGGGTAGAGAAACAATATCCATTTCCTTTAGCTGGCGGTTTACTTCCTGGTTATGAATGATTTCACCAATGAGGTAGATAGGGTTAGTCTCGAAAACTTTACGAGAAGCATAGGCAAGGTCAATGGCTCTTTCCACACCGTAACAGAAGCCAAATTGCTGGGCTAACTTAATAGTTGTGTTGTTTAGGGTGATTTTACCTCCGTGCTCTCTGAGCATTTCTACGACGGAAGATTTGTAATGATTACTTACCTCTGCTTCCACTTTCGCCATCACATCAGGTTTCCTCACATTGATACGTTTACGCTTTTTAGGCGGGGATTGATTTGCTAAATTTTCTGAAGATGAATCGCTCATAAATGATGCCTATTTATAGCTCAAAGCGTATCAT
Organism: Akkermansiaceae bacterium; assembly: GCA_023300205.1. Lineage (GTDB taxonomy): Bacteria > Verrucomicrobiota > Verrucomicrobiia > Verrucomicrobiales > Akkermansiaceae > Rubritalea. Next base: position 18,122 of record JALZVD010000182.1, read on the forward strand.
TTGCACGTATTTTTTATTTTTGATGAGTATTCTCTTTGCCTAACCCACCGGGCATGCTAGTTAAGATAGGTATAATATGAAGTCATCCAAGTTACCGTCATATGCTCTTAGCTTCATTGCGCTCTGTTTGTTTTCGAGCTGTGGCTCACAGTATGGGAAGGTGAGTTATAAAAAATCACCTCAGATCATCAATGTTTCGTCCTATGATCCTAAAGAGACCCAGCGAGGAGGAGCTAGCTATTCACCACTTGATCAATCTAACTTGAAGCGAAATGGGGCCTTGGGGCAGATTCCCCGTTGTTCACGCGGCTATTCTTATGATTCCAAATGTAGTGATTTTCTGGTAGGGGCAGAGAGGCAGGGGATGCTACTGGGGGCTTATCATTACTTAACGCCGTATTCTAACGCTAGTGTTCAAGCTGACCGTTTTGTAGCTAGGCTAAAATCTATCAAGAGCTCACGTGGGCTTCGAAGTAGGGAGATTATGTTGGTGGGTGATATTGATAGTAAGTGCACAGTGCCTCATATGGTTACTTTTATTAAGAGGGTTAAATCTCTAACAGGTAAATATCCGATGATTTATCTAGAGAACGGGGAGCTCATTCGTTCACGCCTAAGAAATGCTTCTTATTCACAAAAACGTATTCTCAAAAAATGCCCTTATTGGTTAGCTCTGTATGGTTCAGATTACCCTGGAATACCTACACCGAAGAAGCTTATCAAGGCTACCAAGGTTTGGAAAACTTGGTCTCTTTGGCAGTATGGAGGGGTTGAGTGGGAGAAGGGGAGGTCTAGGTCTAAGCATTACTATAAGGGGAGCTGGAAGACGCCACAGTATTTCAGTGGGATGTCTAAGCCTATTGAGCGTAATGGTTTCAACGGAACTAAGAAAGAGCTCTATCGCTTTTGGGCTAAGCATAGTTGGCGTTGGTAATACTTTATTGCTGGGAAAGTTCTATCAGCTTCTGCTTTACTAGTTCTACCTCTTGATCTGGTGTGGATGTTCCTGCTGTCAACCCTACTTGTGTGATGCCTTTAAACCAGCTTGAACAAAGGTCAGCAGGGGATTGCACATGATACGCGATAGAGCCTAGGCTTCTACATTTGCGTGCTAATTGAGCAGTGTTGTTGGAGTTAACCCCTCCGACTACGATGATTACATTTACTTTAGAACAGAGCTCGACGAGTGCATTTTGTCGTTCTTTTGTGGGGCGGCATACGGTGTCGATGAATTTAATTTCAGCATGAGGGAACTTTTGTCTCATGGTGTCTATGACTTCATCGACATGGTCTATTTGCTGCGTAGTCTGGGAGATTACGCCTATTTTACTTTGCATTAGATTGAGTTTGTCTACATCTCCTGTATCGAGCACTACTTGGGCTGTGGGGAAGTCTCCTATGAGTCCGCGGACTTCAATATGGCCAGCCTTACCTATCACCACGGGTGCGTAGCCAGATACTACTAGATCTCTAAGCGCGGCATGTGCTTTGTGCACTAATGGGCAAGTTGTATCTGTTACAGTATAACCTAGGTCAGTCCATCGGTTACGCTCCTTATCTGATGCTCCATGGGCGGTAATTATTACGTGCTTAGTAGTCGATCTATGATCATCTAGTTTAGCGTGTTTTGCGCCTTTTTTTTCTAGGTTATTCTTCACGGTGGCGTTGTGTGCGAGCTCACCGAGAATAGTTATCGTTTTTTTATCAGCGATCTTATGAGCAGTTGCTATTGCTGCTTTTACTCCGAAACACATCCCATAATGAGATGCCACTAGGACGTCGAATTTCACTTCATTGCATATTTTCATCACCAGAAGCATGAGGAAGCTCCGTGAAGCTATGATGAACTCTATGTGAAATAACCATGAAAAAAATTATCATCTAAGATGGAAGGGAATGGTTAAATTGTTTTATTTTTGGTCTTCTCATATTGATTTGCTAGAGAAGTGTTAGGGTTTGAAAATTCAATGGTTTCACTGACATTGGCACCATAGTCGGCTCCTAATCTGACTGGGACATCATTGCAATGTAGAGTATATTTGCTCCATCTCCTTGACCAAAGATAATAGAATACCCCTAGTATGAAGGGTAGCAGTGCGAGTAGTAATTTCATCTTGTGATCTAGTAATAGCTGCGTAGTTGTTTCCCATTGAGAGTTCTCTTTTTGTTCTATCAACTGGTTATTCCTTTTTTTTGCCGCCACAGGAGGCATCAGTTTCTGTTCAAGCCAGAACGAGCGTTTAGAAAAATCGCTGACGAAGCTTTCCATTTCTGTGAAGTTATCTATCTGGATACTTGCGTCCCTGGCGCTTTTTAGGAAGAGTTCATCGACTTCCCATCCATCTACGAATCCTTGTCGGTCGAGGAGAACATAGCCCTTCGTTCCTCTAGCGTCACCATAGTGATAGAAGATCACTAAGGCGTTCTTGTCTTTAAAGAGAGTTCCTAATTTATGGCGCATCTCATCTTCTGTGAAAGGAATTTTCTGACCATCATACAGCACATTCAGATGGATGGGCATGGCGGAATTCATGTCATGCGTAGAGATTAGTTGCTCGATCTGGTCTCGCTGGTTTTCAGTTAAAATATGCTGAGGATCATGAATGCCACCAGTGATGGAGAGGGTGAAATATTCTTTTAACAACTCTCCATCTATTAATCGATAACTACGTTGCACATTATCGTATTGGTGAGCTCCGGCCCAGAGCCAATCTGGAAGGTTTAATTCTGAGAGAATTGCTTTCGTTTTTAATAAGCCTTTAGACCCGAAGGAGTCCTTGGGACGTAGATTTTGAGCGACAGTGATTCCAGATAGAAAAAGCGCGATTAAGGTGATATTGGTGAAATGTTTCACGATCTCACCTCTTTCCTGGATCTGGTGATGGCTCTTTTTAGGAGCGGTTTTAATGAGACTAAGATCTGCTCACAGCCTTCTACGATTGAACCCTCTAGAAGACTAGCGTGACCTGAACTCAAGACCTCGAAATTCTCTTTTTCTTTTATATGCCCATCAAAATAATATCCATAACTCAGGCCTATACGCTTGGCCTCAACATCTACCAGTAGGATTACTCGTCCTCTCCCATCTTCTAGCTCAGATTGCCATACACTACCTCTATGAAATTCACCATGATTCATCAGCCAAAAGCCATAGCTCTCGAGTGACTGATTATCACGCAATGCTACAAATGATATCGCCAGATTTAAGCCTATAAATTGCTTTTCACATAATTTGACGGCAGCTTTTAAACGTTTTCTGGTATCTAGTTTTAAAATGCCTGCTACGTCATGGATGCCGTCATTCACAGCTAGGCTAATATCTTCATAAAGAGAATGCAACCGCTCCAGAGACATACCACAATGAGGGCATTCCTCTGCGTGATCATGGATCTTCTCTAAACATTCAGGACATTTCATTTCTTTCCCAGCCAATCATAAATCGAGGAGGGGCACAATGATAGAACACACTAGACAGAGACAAAAAACGCGTTCATAGTAGCAAGATGTCACAAGAGTCGTCTGACTATGCATCAAACTACGCCATTGCTAGGATAGATCTCCCAGATCAATGCTCTCACGGCTGGCAGGTCAGGTTGCAACGGCGTGGCATCAAATATGGAAAGTTTTTTTCAGATAATTTGTATGGTGGTGGTGAGGCATCACACTCAGGTGCAAGGCAGTGGAGAGATCAGCTTATTCATGAATTAGAGTCTAAGATGCATAATCAAGCGCGTATTTGCACTCGGTCTACTAGAAATAGTTCAGGGGTTGTAGGTGTGTCTAGGGTCTCAGTGGTTGCTGCTAGTGGAGTTATTTATCAATTTTGGCAGGCTACATGGTCACCGAGTTTAGGTAAGCGGTGCTGTGTTAAATTTTCTATTAAGCGCTATGGGGATAGTGAGGCCTTCCAATTGGCTGTCCAAGCTAGAACTGAGGCGACCAATTAATAAAAAGCCTTGAAAAACTATGAGCATCCCACACACTTGGGATCTAAAAAATCATGAAATCAATACTTACACTTCTCCTCCTTACTCTCACTCTAAGTCTTAGTTTTGCGCCGCAAAAGGTATCAGCGTCTGAGCACGTTATCCTTGCTGGTGGACCAGCTCTCAGACAATGGGAGAATTTACGCGTAGAGAGAGATAGGCATGATCGCTGGTGGGCTAATTTTATCCGAGCTTCAACGATGCGTATGGACAATATCCGGATCGCTTATGGACCATCTGCTAAACTCATCTGGCTAGTCCATAAACGAGGTTACTCAGCTCGTGCTCGTGAAGATGGGAAGCCATATACCACTTGGATTTCAGAACAAGCAGCTAAGCGTGGAGCTAAACTAGTTTGGGTAGAAGGTGGACCTTCTGTAATCAGAGCGATTAACTCTCGCCCTACTCGATCTATCAC
>JALZVD010000183.1 GCA_023300205.1 Akkermansiaceae bacterium
AGATGGCCGTGCAGGCACTCTCTGAGACCTCTTTACCCAGAAACGCTATACCTTCCTTCTAGACTGCACCGCAACACTAAGCTCAGCAAGCACACCCTCAGTCACACCCCAGCCTATGCACTGATCAGTCACAGATTGACCATAAGTCATCTTATCCATATCACTATTCAGCTTCTGTGCACCCTCTACCAAGTGAGACTCTATCATCAGAGCTGCCACAGCCTTTGAACCACCAGCTATCTGGCCGCATAGTTCAGACACTACACCCGGCTGATTACGGTAATCCTTCTTAGAATTCCCATGTGAACAATCCACCATCATCTGCTCGGGAAGTCCCTTACCCTTGAGTTGCGAAGCCACCGCAATCACTGACTCCGCATCATAGTTTGGCCCCTGAGATGATCCACGCATAATAATATGGCACGCATCATTACCAGTCGTCGTCACAATAGCAGAAACACCCTCCTTCGTAACAGACAGAAAATGATGAGACCCCTGTGCAGCTTGGATTGCGTCCAGCGCTATCTGGATACTACCACCAGTCCCATTCTTAAATCCTACCGGCATTGATAATCCAGAAGCCAGCTCACGGTGAATCTGTGACTCCGTAGTCCGCGCACCAATCGCTCCATAAGTGATTAAATCCGCCACATACTGAGGAGAAATCGCATCAAGAAACTCAGTAGCCGCAGGCATACCCATCTCATTAAGCTCTAACAGTAACTCACGCGCGATACGTAATCCACGGTTAATATCAAAAGAATCATCTAAATGTGGATCATTGATTAGCCCCTTCCAGCCAACAGTCGTGCGTGGCTTCTCAAAATAAACACGCATCACAATCAACAAATCATCCTTATACTCATCCGCTAAAGCCTTAAGCTTCTTAGCATACTCAATAGCCGCCTTAGTATCATGAATAGAACAAGGCCCCACCACCACTAACACCCGGTCATCCTTACCATTCATAATATTCTCAGCACCCTGACGCGCAGCAGAAACCACCTCACTAGCCTTCTCTGAAATAGGCAAGTAATAAGAAAGAACAGCAGGTGAAATCAAAGGATCAAGCTTCGCTATTCTTACATCATCAGTTCGGGAAATACTCATACCCCAAATCTCCACGCCTCAACCATTCATGCAAGCTATAAGTAAACAAAAATTAAAATAAAAAGCCACCTCATTGACATCTCACCACCATCCTGCAAAAATCAAATCAATGTATCATCCTCATCATCTAACACTAGAAAAACTCCTTCTCTGGCACGACCCCTCCCCTCGTAGCGGATCAGAAAACATGGCCATCGACCAGCTCCTTCTCAGAACCATCATCAATCTACCACTACTCAGATTTTACACCTGGAACAAACCATCCATCACCTTCGGCTACTTTGAATCCCGCACCGCAGCACACTCTGCCTTCCCAGATAAAGAACTACACTTCACCCGCCGCTGGACAGGAGGTGGAATCGTAGATCACCGTATCGACATCACCTACTCACTCATTATCCCTCACTCCCATCCATGGGCCAAGCTCCCAGGAGCAGAAAGCTACCGCATCATCCACCAATCAGTCGCCCTCGCACTCAACCAAACTGGAACCCTGTGCACACTCACCCCACACAACACAGGCGATGGATCACCCACCTGCTTCACAAACCCAGTCACCCACGACATCGTCGCCCCCTCTGGTAAAAAGCTCGCAGGCGCCGGCCAGAAACGCACCCGCCACGGCATCCTCCACCAAGGCTCAGTCATCGGCATCCAGAACACCACCCAGTGGCAACAAGCCTTCACCAAATCCATCGCCAGATCCATAACCCCATGGACACCAGAAGCAGCCCTTTTAGAACAAGCAGCCAAACTCGCCACCTCACGCTACGCATCAACAGAATGGACCAACAAAAGACCCTAAATCTAAACCCAGATCTAATCTAACACATACTCTAACAACAGAGACTGAAACGTAGAATAAAAATGCCCCCTCACCACTGCAGAAAGCTTCTCCTGGCCTAAATCACCAAGCTCATCTAGCTCCGCGAATTCATCAAGATCACTCAGCTTATAAACATGCTCCAGAGTCATCCGCGCCTGATTGATCGCACCATACCAGATCGGAGCATCCTCCCTCGTGATAAACAAAGACCCTATCTGATCATCATCTCTCGCTGCCGCAGATAGCGCGCGTGAAACATGTGTCACCTCGTCAGAAAACTGACTACGGATCTCAGGCACCACAAACTCCTCCCAGTCCGGATCCTTCACCATCTTTTCAGAAAGCCGATCATACAATGATAACCCAGGAAGACTCGTCGCATCGACACAGATAGCATCCAGCACTATCCAGTCTTCCGCTGCATCTGCATCAATCCTAAGACCACCCTCTAATGTAGGAGCTAACTTCATGATTCCTGTTCCATTGACGCCTTCAACTGATACGAATGCAGCTGTTGCACATAAAATTCCGCCTTCTCCTTCTCACCAGACCATACCAATGAGCGCCCCTTCTCATGCACCTGCTTCATCAGAACCACCGCCTTATCTTCAGAATACCCAAACACCTTCCTAAAGACCATCGTAACATACTGCATCAGATTTACAGGATCATCATAAACGATAACCGTCCACGGCATCACCGTCTGGTTCCTCGTACTACTCTGGATCTCAGTGGAAGTTCCAAATCTCGTTTCGTTAACTAGCATTAGCTAATTATGTGCAATCTTTACTAAATGATCAATCGGTAATTAAAGAATCGTCCCAAGCCTAACAACTCCAGTAGATCCACAACACACAAACACTAACCACGCCTCTGCACCGCCGCTATATACTCCTCCGCAGCACGCTTAGTCTCCCCCGCCACATCAGCCCTCACAGTAGCAAATGGTGGAACAAACCACGGATAAGCACCCACCACATCAGTAATCACCGCTATCTCACCATCACAGTTCCCATCACCACAACCTATCCCGATGGTTGGGATCCTTAAAGCATCAGTGATCTTAGCCGCAGACCTACCCACCACACTCTCCAATACCACCGCAAAGCATCCAGCCTCCTCCAGCGCCAGACACCCATCCAGAATAGCATCCACCTCACCATCAGACTTCCCCTTCTTCTTATACCCACCCTCCTCCAGCACACGCTGTGGAAGCATCCCCATATGACCAAACACCGGTATCCCAGCATCTATAATTGCCTTCACCTTCTGGACCTGTTTCACTCCCCCCTCCAACTTCACAGCATCCGCACCAGCATCAACCAGACGCCTAGCATTCGCCAGCGCCTCATCCGCTGAATCATAAGAATGGATCGGCAGATCTCCCACCACCAGCGCGTCCTTCACCCCACGTGCCACCGCCGCCGTATGATGCAGCATATGCTCCATCGTCACATGTGTCGTATCAGGAAACCCCAGCACTACCATCCCCAGAGAATCCCCCACAAGAATCAGATCCACCCCAGCCTCATCCAAAAGCTTCCCAGTCGCAAAATCATAACCCGTAAGACAACTCACAGGCTCACTCCCCTTCATAAACTTTATCTTATCAGCTTTCTCCTTAGATCTCATCATTTAATAAATCAATATACACTACCAAACGCTCTGCACAAGACTAAGCGCCGGCTCACCAGACTCTAAATGCTCTAAATGCTCAGCAACACTCGCATCATCACCTGGTAAAATCAAATTCGGCCGGATATCGCACAACGGATGCAGCACAAACAACCGATGAATCAACCGTGGATGCGGAATCGTCAGAATCTCATCCTGAATCACCTCATCCCCAAAATACAAAATATCCACATCAATAATCCGCGGTGCATTCCTCTCAT
>JALZVD010000184.1 GCA_023300205.1 Akkermansiaceae bacterium
CCACGAAGCCATTTAGTGCAGACGCAGCCTCAGTCTGGGTAGTCTCCGGTGAGAAGAAACTACGTTTACCTCGTCTCGATCCCGCTTACGATGCACCTTTCGGATCTGTTTGGCCACGTGGTTTCCGCGAGATCGTCACCGAGCGTAGTTTGTTAAACTGCCATGGTACCTTCTATGAGATTCCACGGACTAACTCAGGAGGGCGCTATCGTATGAAGCCGATCAGTACGCATGGCAAGCGTATCACGGATTTCGCCGCATGGCGTGGTTTATTAGCGCTCACTGGAGTCCGAGACGATGCCCCTGTGTCCACTCGCTTGGTGCGTAATGCAGAGGGTGCGGCGCTTTGGTTAGGCGAGACTGATGACATCTGGCAAATGGGAGAGCCTCGCGGTTATGGTGGTCCTTGGCTAGACACAGAAGTCAAAGCGGACACTCCCTCTGACCCATACCTGATGTATGGCTATGATGAGAAAGTGTTAGAAATTTCACATGATTTCAAAAAGGGGGTAACCTTTCATGTTGAAGTCGATTTTCTAGCTGATGACACATGGTCTACTTACCAGACATTCACTGTTCCTGCAGGGGAGACATTCACGCACACGTTTCCTGTAGGTTACCGTGCACACTGGGTGCGCTTGACAACAGATACGGCAGCGACCGTTAGCGCACAGTTTAAATATGGACCAGGCAGCCAGCCTGCTAAAGCTATTGACGAATAATTAAATCATATTTCATTTAAGAATAATGAAGTCTCTTCACGACAGAGCCCTGATGACTAAGGCTCAGCATGGCGATCTGGACGCATTCACCGAGATGGTGAAACGGTATCAGGGAAACGTGCGTGCCTGCCTAGCTGTGCGTCTCACGGATAGCCACGAAGCGGAAGATTTAGCGCAGGAAGCCTTCATTATAGCCTACAGAAAACGGAAGGAATTCGATGTTGAAAAAGCATTTGGTCCATGGGTTAGAACGATCGCTCTTAACTTACTTCGAAACTATTGGCGTAAGCATAAAGCAACATCGATCGGAGGTGCAGCTGAGCTGGATATATTGATGAATAAGCATATCGAGCTTAATTACTCGGCCGATAATGAAAGTGAACGTTTAAAGGCATTAAAACGCTGTCTCACTAAGTTAGACGAATCTATGAGGATGCTTTTGAGGCTTCGTTATTATGAGCAAAAATCCATTCAAGAGATGAAGAAGGCAATGAATGTCAACCACTCGACAGCGACGATGCGATTACATCGTTTGAGAGAAGTTCTCCATAAGTGTATCAAACATCAAACCGATAGTTTAGAAGTATGAAAGAGGAACACAACGAACTTATTGCTGGCTATCTTGCAGATGAAAATATTTCTGAAGATTTATTAACCGCGTGTCGAGAAGATCCTGAAGTTATAGAGGTTCTAGTCGCTCTGAAGACAATTGACCGATTACTCTTTCTTCAGGCTGATGATGAAGGAGCGGATGTATTTGCCTCTGAGGTGAGTCAACGTCTAGTCTCTGACAGAGGTGAAGAATTTAGTAGCGGAGTGCGCAAGCGGTTAGAAAATCAGAAACGTAGTCGTATTGTATGGAGCATGATCTTAGCAACCGCCGCATGTTTTGTACTTTCATTTCTCTTATTACATCATGCGCCTGATCTTGGAACTGTGACTGCTACTAGAGATGCTATCTGGGACGACTCAGAAAAACAAACTGGCGATCATTTAACCAAGGGGATTCTAAAGCTTAATCATGGTTACTCAGAGATTACTTTAAGAAATGGTGTCACTATGGTATTGGAGGCACCTGTTGAAATCGAAATCCAATCAATTGATAGGATTCATCTTTTGCAGGGTAGTCTAGTGGCAAACGTCCCCGAAGTAGCGATTGGTTTCACCGTCCTGACACCTAACTCTGAGGTGATTGATCTGGGTACTGAATTTGGTATATCAGTAGACCTCACGGGGGCTTCGGAAGTGCATGTTCTGGAGGGAGAAGTTAAAGCGCGTCCGCTTAATGGGAAGGATTTCACCCATCTCATTACCAATGAAGCGATGGCATTTAAGGAAAAGATACTCCCTTCTAGGATGAGGAGCCAGCCTGAGAAGTACCTGCGTTCTTTACCTGGTAGGTCATCTGAGAACCCGCAATACCTCCACTGGTCTTGCGATCAGGGTAGTGATGAACTTACTTGTGATGGGACGGGTATAAATGGTCAATTTTTCCCAGGAAAACTCAAGACTCTGAAGGGTGGTAAGCTACCTGAATATAAGAATGGTCAGTTTGGTGAATCACTCTATTTCAATGGGGATAGCTCTTACGTTGAGACGGACTTTTCAGGTATCGGAGGTAAGGCACCTAGGACAGTTGCGTTCTGGGCTAAAGTGCCTAAAGATTTCAATAGGCATAATGGTTACGGAATGTTGGGCTGGGGGCTTACTTTAGAAAAAGGAGCTGCTTGGCAAATCTCACCAAACCCTAATGAAAAAGAAGGTCCACTAGGTAGATTGCGCATAGGGACATTTGAAGCTCCTGTGATAGGCTCTACGGATTTAAGGGATAATAGTTGGCACCATATTGCTGTTGTGATGTATGGTGGAGATAGTGCGAATTCATCCACCCATATTCTTCTCTATGTAGATGGTAAACTGGAATCAACTTCCGCGAAAGCCGTCACGTCCATAGATACCCAGTTAGAGCATCCCGAGTCACGATCACTGATGATGGGCCGTAATTTAGGTTTTAAAGCAGATTCTCAGAGAGTGCGGGACAGGTTCTTCAAAGGCTGGTTGGATGAGATATACGTCTTTGATACAGCATTAGAGCAGAAGCAGATCCAAAGCTTAATGGAATCTAACCAGTGGGGAAGTAGCAAGTAGCGTTGATTTTATGTAAAGATGTCGATGGTCGTCTCTGGCAACTATCGTTTTGAAATGTAAGGTCTTGCCCACTGTGTAGAAAAAACATTTCAAAAAGAGGTGTCACTTCTGAGCCACGTAACTATTTTATTAGTAGTGCTCAATTGTTATGTTATGTATGCCATAGCCACAAAGTATAATAATTTATGAAAGGTACTAAAGATGTTGAGAATAGAGGAGTGAGTCGCCGACAGTTTATCGGCCATACAGGGGGAGTTGCGCACCTAGCAAAGACAACCATTATAAACGGGTCTACTGGGGTCCTTATCGGACGCTCTATAGCCGTAACATCAATAATCTCTTCATGGCGGGTCGGAATATTAGTGTGAGTATAACCGGGCATGGGCCCGTACGTGTGATGAAGACGTGCGGTATGATGGGTGAGGTGGTAGGTAAATCTGCTGCTATATGTATCAAAGAAAAAACTTCACCACGAGGAGTTTACAAAACGCACTTAGCAAAATTACAAGTACTGATGAAACAACCTGGGTCTGAGCGTACGAGTTAATTGATTTCACCAAAGACATGAGAAATAGACTTATAAAGATGGTTGTTATGGCACTGGGCATTGTCGTTTTTCAATCACAGCTGGTATCTGCCGCAGAAGACACTCGGCCTAACATCATCGTGATCATGACCGATGATATGGGTTACTCGGATTTGGGCTGTTATGGTAGCGAGATTCAAACTCCTAATCTGGATGGGCTGGCGAAAGAGGGCGTTCGTTTTTCTCAGTTTTATAACACTAGTCGCTGCTCGCCTACACGGAGTAGTTTGATGACGGGGTTATATTCGCATCAAGCAGGTATGGGGCTACTGACGAGGGATGAAGGGGTGCAAAATCCTGGCTTCCGAGGTAGGCTGATGGAGCGTTGTGTTACGATTGCCGAGGTGCTTCGAGCCAAAGGATACCGGAATATCATCACTGGTAAATGGCACATGGGCGATGCCAAGAGGGAGTGGTTGCCGCTGGCGCGAGGTTTTGATCGCTTCTATGGATGCCCGCAGGGGGGAGGCTTCTTTTTCCGACCGTCAACATGGAAACAAGAGCGATTTATAGTCAGGGGAAATGATATTATTTATGATAAAGATACTGATCCGCCTAGAGGCTGGTACACCACAGATGCATTTACTGATGAGGGTATCAAGTATGTCGAGGAAGCCGTAGAGGCGAAGAAGCCCTTCTTCTGGTATCTTGCTCACAATGCACCTCATTTCCCTCTTCAAGCAAAAGAAGCAGACATTGCCAAATATCGCGGCAAGTACATGGTGGGGTGGGACGAAATTCGTAAAGACAGATACAAGAAATTAATTGAACTCGGTTTGATTGATAAGGCGTGGGAACTCAGTAAGCGTGGTGCGGGTATTCCAGCTTGGGATACTCTATCCGATAAGCAAAAAAAAGAGCAGGACGAACGTATGGCGATCTATGCGGCGATGATTGATTGTGTCGATCAGAACGTGGGTAAAATCGTAATGTCATTGAAGGAGTTGGGTGTCTATGAAAATACGCTGATTGTCTTCCTTCATGATAACGGTGGTCAGTCTGGCCCAGCCCTTATGGGTAGTAATAATGGCAAGGGTGCGCCTGGTACAGCGGAGTCTGAGGTCTACTACGGAACGTGCTGGGCCAACGTCTCCGACACCCCATTCCGCGAGTATAAGAACTTTGTTCACGAAGGAGGCACGTCGACTCCACTGATCGCGCATTGGCCTAAAGGTATTGATGTTAACATGGGTGGTAAGATTGCCATAGAACCAGCTCATTTGATTGATCTGATGACGACTTTCGTCGATATCTCTGGTGCGACATATCCTGAGACTTTCAAGGGACATGAGATCATTCCTATGGAGGGGAAAAGCCTACTTCCTATTTTACAGGGTAAGCCGTTCACGCGTGATGCTCCGATTTTTTTTGAGCATCAGGGAAATAGAGGAGCGCGACAAGGAAAGTGGAAGCTAGTCGCCCTCAAAGGAAAGTCTTGGGAGTTGTATGATATGGAAGCTGACCGGACTGAACTGAATAATCTTGCCAAACAGATGCCTAAAAGGGTAAAAAAAATATCAATGCTCTATGATGCATGGGCAGAGCGGGCTTTTGTGAAGAGAGCTATGAGACAGAAATAAAACATTCATTATGAACCAACAAAATATGATCAAACGACTCATCATCATCCTCAGTCTTTTCTGTATCAGTAGTGCTTCGGCAAAAGAGAAGCCCAGCAGGGAGCAAGTGATGCGAGGGGCTGAGAAGATGGCGGATACTTATAAGCTGAACTATCCGAATGTTCGCTCTGAAAGGTTGATTTACAAGTCGGTGAAGTTGGCAGACGGGACTAGTGTTGAGCTGGACTTGCATCTTGAGCGCCCTATGGGTGATGGGCCTTTTCCGGTTGTGTTTTATGTGCATGGGGGAGGCTGGGGTGCTGGTAGTAAGTCGCAGTTTACGCATCAGTCCTTTGAGCTGGCTAATCATGGGATAGCGGGTGTGCGGATGACTTATAGGTTAAGGGGGAAGGGTGTGAAATTTCCTGAGGCGATGAGTGATGTGATGGATTCGATTGATTTTATTCGTAAGCGTGCAGATGAGTTGAATCTTGATTTTAGCAAGGTGGGATTGGCTGGCGGGTCCGCTGGTGGTCATCTGTCTGCGATAGCTGCGCAGTTGACGCCGGAGTGTGTTTGTTATGACGGATTTAACGGGCTTTTCGATGTGATCGAGAGGAATGGGAGTAAATTTGGGGGAGGAGATTATACTGGTAAGATTAAAAAAGAGAAGATGAAGGCGTCTGCTTTCTTTATGATCAAGAAGACTCCTCCGGATACTTTTCTTTATCATGGGACAAAGGATACTACGATTGTGATTAAGCAGTCGCATCGTTTTGCTGAGGCTATACGTAAGAGGGGTGGAGAAGCTGAGGTTTTGGTTTATGAGGGGGCTACTCATTCATTTTTCAATAAGGACCCTTATCGTAAGGTGACTACTCAGGCGATGTTGGATCATGTTTCTTTTGTGTTTGGGCTGAGTAAAAAGAAGCCAGTGGTGTCGGACTATATTATTTCTGGAGCGAAGAAAAAATAGGTGCTTTCACTAGATTTGAGCAGAAAGAGGGTAGAAAAGAGGAAATCAGTTATTGCAAATGATTCTCAGTAGTGTTTAGTGAGTGAGTAACGAGATAATGGCTACCGAAACACAGACCTTAACAAAAGCAGCAGCTGGCAATACATGGCGTATTTGTGAGTTTGATGGTGATGGGTGTAAGCAGTTGCGTAACATGGGTTTCTGCGAGGAGCTTAAGGTGCGGAAACTTTCTAATGGGCGTAATATTATCTGTGTGACTTGTGGGACTAAGTTAGTTCTGAACCGTAAATTAGCAGATCAGGTGTTGGTTTGTCCTGCTTAGCGTTGAAGCTGACATAAACTTAAAATGATGATGTTATGAGTGAGGATGCTTTTGAGTCAAATGTTGTTGCCCTAGTGGGAAATCCGAATGCGGGTAAGACGACGATTTTCAATGAGCTTACTGGGCAGAACCAGAAGGTAGGGAATTATTCTGGGGTGACTGTGAGTAAGAAAGTGGGGACTTTTAGGACGCCTTATGGGAGAAAAATGGATTTGATTGATTTGCCTGGTTGTCTTTCTTTGACTGCTGCTTCTGAGGATGAGAAGGTTACGGCTAGGGTGCTGAGGGGTGATCAAGAGGGTGAGTCTGCTCCTGATATTGTTGTGTGTGTGGTGGATGCTTCTTCTCTGGAGCGTCAATTACGTTTGGTTTTGGAGGTTTTAGAGCTAGGATTACCGACGGTGCTGGTACTGAATATGGTGGATATGGCTGAGAGTGGTGGGGTGCGACTGGATCCGACGCTTTTATCTGAGGAGCTGGGCATACCAGTGGTGCCGATGCAGGCGAATAAGGGGAAGGGTATTATTGAGCTTAAGCAGGCGTTGAGGTTGCCTATGCCAGCGTTATCAGAGTGTCATTGGGATGGTTCTGAAGCGGGGAGAATGGAGAAGATAGAATCTGTGGTGAGTGCTGCTGCGAGGCGGAGTGACGGGGGTGACTATTCTCATACTTTTAGTGATAAGTTGGATAGCTGGTTTTTGCATCCAATTAGTGGGTGGATTAGTTTTATTATAATCATGCTGACGGTGTTTTGGTCAATTTTTGCGTTGTCTGGGGTGCCGATGGATATGGTGGATGGGGCTTTTGGGGCTTTGGGTGACTGGGTGAGTGGAGTGATGGCTGAGGGTGATTTACGTAGTTTGATTGTGGATGGGGTGATTGCGGGTCTTGGTGGGACGGTGATCTTTTTGCCGCAGATTATTATATTATTTTTCTTTATTGGGTTGATGGAGACGACTGGGTATATGAGCCGAGCTGCTTACTTGATGGATGGAGTGATGACGAAGGTGGGGCTGAGTGGAAGGGCGTTTTTGCCACTGCTGAGTTCTCATGCTTGTGCGATTCCGGGGGTGATGGCTGCGCGGACTATTCCTAGTGCTAGAGAACGGTTTATTACGATTTTGATTGCACCGTGGATGAGTTGTTCTGCGAGGATTCCTGTTTATACGACGTTGATTTTATTGCTGTTACCGGGTGTGAGTTTTCTACAGAACGCTTTGATGATGTTGGGGATTTATTCTGTGGGGGTTGTTACGGCTTTTGCGGCGGCTAAGATTTTGCGGACGAAGATACCTGCGGATAAAGAAGCGAGTCATTTTCTGATGGAGTTACCTAGTTATCGGTTACCGCAGTTGGGGTATTTGGTTAGGCATATTATTTCGAGAGCTTGGGCATTTTTGAAGCGAGCAGGGACGGTGATTTTGGGCTTATCTATTTTGCTATGGGCTTTGCAGACTTTTCCTAAACCTAAGGAGGGGAGCCCAGCTGCTGAGGATAGTGCGCTGGCGCTGGAGCAGTCTTATATGGGTGTGGCGGGTAAGGCGATAGAGCCAGTGATGAAGCCGCTGGGATATGATTGGCGGATGGGGACAGCGGTGATTGCCTCGTTTGCTGCTCGGGAGGTTTTTGTGAGTAATTTGATGATTACGTATTCTATTGAAGAGGGGGATGATGAGGATGTGATGAATGAGAGTTTACGCGATAAGCTGGCTGCTTCTAC
>JALZVD010000185.1 GCA_023300205.1 Akkermansiaceae bacterium
CACCTCATCAGCACCACCCGCATGATCAGGATTCACATCCTCAGCACCATACACCACACGCCCAAAACCACTCTCAATAATCGCATCCGTACAAGCCCCAGTCGTCCCACACGTAGAACACGGCTCAAGTGTTACATAAATACTAGCTCCCTTTAAATCCACACTCTCCCCCGCATCCTTGATCGCCTCTCGCTCCGCATGAAGCCCTCCAGCCTTCCTATGCCACCCTCTCCCTATCACCGCACCATCTCTAACAATCACCGCACCCACCGGTGGATTCGGACTCGTTAGCCCCACCCCCTTCTTCGCCTCAACTAAGGCCAGCCTCATGAAATCTTCATCAGTCATCATCTAGGAACAGTTGTTTCTAAAATTACCGCATCCTCAACCACACACAATGGACTCGCCCCTCTCGGTGATATCATAAAATCCCCAGCCACATAAACCTGCCCCTCAATATCACGCAGCTCACCACTCACAACAGTCACAATAGAGAATCTCTCCCCGTCCAAATTCCCAAACTCCTCCCCACAACCTAACTCAGACTTATCCACCCTAAAATACTCACAACTAGCAATCGTCGAACCCTCCATCTCAACCATCCCAGGCTCCACATCACTAAAATCAATACAACGCAAACTCTCCTCCACATGCAGCTCACGCGGCTCCCCATCCAGCCCCATCCTATTCCAATCAAACACCCGGTAAGTCGTGTCAGAGTTCTCCTGCACCTCATAGATCACATGCCCCGCCCCAATAGCATGCAACCTCCCGGAAGGAATAAAAATACTCTCCCCCTCCTTAGCCTTTATCTCATGAAGCTGCCCAGCCACACTACCATCTTCAAGCGCCCGCTCGAAGCTCCCTCTCGTCACATCCTTTTTCACTCCTGCATAAAGCTTCGCCCCCTCATCCACACCAGCCACATACCACATCTCAGTCTTCGCCTGCCCATTCAGCCACTCTGCCTGCTCAGCTGGCGGATGCACCTGCACGGACAAATCCTCCCTACAATCCAGAATCTTAATCAACAAAGGAAACCGATCACCTACTAAATCATCACCAAAAACCGCGCCCCTAATCCCCTCATCACTCCAGAGCTCATTCAAAGTCATCCCCTTGAACTCACCACCACGAACGACCGACTGCGCCTCCACCCTATCAGAAATCTCCCAGGACTCACCATACGGCACATCCCCACGCGGAAGATCACGCCCATAGGCACTCTCCAGCTCTCTCCCGCCCCAGACTCGCTCCTGGTAAATAGCGTTAAACCTAATTGGCAACATGCCCACACTATCATCAACTCCACATCATCTCACAAGCCCAAAAAAAAGAATTGCCACCAGCCTCCATCACGTCTAGCTTCCCACTCGTTCGACAGATAACAACGAACTTGCATAAGCGGGCAGGTGGCAGAGTGGTCGAATGCGCACGCCTGGAAAGCTTGTGAGGCAGCAATGTCTCCGTGGGTTCGAATCCCACCCTGCCCGCCATTTTTAAAAAAAAAGACACTCCCCGAGTGTCTTTTTTATTTTGATTCTTAGCACATGAACGCTAAAAATTCCTAAATACTAAGTCAAATGGACACTCTCTTCACAAACGCCATCTCTAAGCGTAAAAATCTCCTCACATCACAAACAGACGCCCTAAGACTATTCGATGGCATAGGCGACGGCATAGAAGACATCTTCCTAGAAACATTCGCAGACCACTGGGTCATTTCAACACGAGAAAACAACCTCCCTCGTGACATCGAAATGCATCTCAAATCATCAGGAAAAACCGTCTACTGGAAACACCTAAACCAGCACCAAAAAGACAACCCCGCCCACCTCTGCGGCCCCCCCCTAGATCAACCATTCATCGCCAAAGAATCTGGAGTCAACTACCGCATCTCATTCCAGAGCGGCTACTCACAAGGCATCTTCCTAGACCAGCGCCATAACCGCATCCGCGTTCGTAAAGCCGTCAAACCCGGAGACACCATCCTAAACACCTTCGCATACACCGGCGCATTCTCAGTCTGCGCCGCCCTCGCCGGAGCCACCACCACCACACTCGACCTCTCCCAACCCTACCTAGACTGGGCTAAACAGAACATGCAGCAAAATGATATCGATCACACACAGCACTACTTCTGCAAAGGAGACACCTTTCACTGGCTAAAAAGATTCGCCAAACAAGGCCGCAAGTTCAACGGCATCATCCTAGACCCCCCTACATTCTCCAGAGACGATAAAGGCAAAGTCTTCCGCGTAGAAACCCACTATGACCAACTCATAGCACTAGCCGCAGCATGCATCGCCCCAGACGGATGGATACTAGCCTCCACCAACTGCAGAAAACTTACCTCCTATGACTTCAATCTCCTCGTCAAGCGAGGCCTAGCCAGCTATAAATCCATCACAGAACTAGACATGCCAGAAGAATACACTGGCGAGTCCTACCTAAAAAGCCTCTGGATCTCACTCTAATAAATCCTCTAACAAATCAACAACCATGGCCATACACAAACGTAAAAACATCCCCCAAAAAGGAAGTAAAATCATCTGCCTGGACGACATCCAATACCGCTGGATTGCCTACGCCACTCCAAAAGGAACCGAAGTAAGAGTCGTCTACAATGAAGTTATCGAAGGCCAAATGCTCATCGCTCAAGTCCCCAAAGTATTTGACCTCAGATGGCTAGAAACAATCATCGACTTCGGCCTCGAAAACGGCTGGGACCCAGCCACCGCAGCAGACATGTTCGTCATCCGTAAAATGAAAGACACCTACCGCATCATCAATGAAGAAGAATAACAAACTCACAGAAACAATATCATGATCAAATTCCTACACACACGCATCCGCGTCGCAAACCCACAAGCATCCATCGACTTCTACACCAAAGTAGGATTCCAGCTAGGCCAACAGAAAACCTCACCACAAGGAAACCAGCTCGCATTCATGCACCTGCCAGAATCCGAGCACTTCCTTGAGCTCACCCACTCACCAGACTACACAGTCGCCGTCCCAGAAGACCTCATGCACACCTGCGTCGGAGTACCAGACGTCATCGCATACTGTGACAAACTAGAAAACGACGGCATCGAAATCTGGCCCAGTAATTGGAGAGAAAAA
Organism: Akkermansiaceae bacterium; assembly: GCA_023300205.1. Lineage (GTDB taxonomy): Bacteria > Verrucomicrobiota > Verrucomicrobiia > Verrucomicrobiales > Akkermansiaceae > Rubritalea. The sequence continues at coordinate 3,127 of JALZVD010000185.1, forward strand.
TTCTCTGATCCAGAAAACCGCCACATGGCATTCATTACAGATCCAGACGGATACGAGGTAGAAATCCTACCCCTCAAAAAATAGAATCACCATCTATTAAATCTCATGCTCACCAAAGACTTTGACTTCCACCTCCCTGATGAACTCATCGCCAGCAGACCTCTAGAAGAACGCTCTGCATCACGCATGATCGTAGTTCACAGAGACACCGGTAAGATCGAACACCGCATGTTCAACGACTTCCCAGAATACATGCAGCCAGATGACCTCATCATCCTAAATGACACCAAAGTCATCCCCGCTCGCCTCTTCTCAAACGATGGCAACATCGAAATAGTCGTCACAGATCGCCTCAGCAACACCGAGTGGGACTGCATAGTCAGACCAGGAAAGAAAATGAAAGTCGGCCGCACCATAGAAATAGGTGACGTCACCGGCACCGTCGTCGCCATCCAGGAAAATGGCAACCGCGTCATCAAATGGAACAAACCACTAGACATCCATCAGCACGGATCACTCGCCCTCCCACACTACATGGGCAGAGACAGCGATAAAAAAGACCTAGACCGCTACCAAACCACCTTCGCCCGTGAAGAAGGAGCCATCGCAGCACCCACCGCCGGCCTCCACTTCACACCAGAAATGCTAGCCAAGCTCAACCATGACTTCCTAACCCTCCACGTAGGAGTAGGTACATTCAGACCTGTCAAGGCAGACAACATCCTCGACCACGAGATGCACTCAGAGAAATACTCACTCTCCCATACAACCGCACAAAAAATCAACTCCGCCCCTAAACGAACCGCCGTAGGCACCACAGTCACCAGAGTCCTAGAAAGCCTCGGAAGAGATAATCCAAGCCTAACAGAATGCTCAGGCGCCACAGACATCTTCATCTACCCAGGCTTCGAGTTCAAAATCGTAGACAGACTACTAACCAACTTTCACCTCCCCATGAGCACCCTCATCATGCTCGTCAGCGCATTCGCCGGCAAAGAACTCACCCTACAAGCCTACAAAGAAGCCGTCGCCCAGAAATACCGTTTCTACTCCTACGGAGACTG
>JALZVD010000186.1 GCA_023300205.1 Akkermansiaceae bacterium
GCCTTTGGAGAAGGAAATGTAGAACAAGATCCTGAGATGGGTATCATCTACATCATGGTTCCTAAGGTGACTGATAACCTTCAAGAAATCTTCGGGATTTCAGAGGTCCTTAGTCAGCAGCTGAATGAGCTAGGTATTTACCGCTTCAAGCAGTTAGCGCTGTGGACGGAGTCACAGGCTGGTCACTTCCAGGAGAAGCTGAACTTTGAAGGTAGTATCTCTCGCGAACAGTGGGTGAAACAAGCGCAACGACTCACGGATTAAAGGGATTCAATACGCTGAGAAGCCACGGAAGAAAGAAAAGTGAATCTTTTTAAAAAGATAGCTTGATTTTTTGTTCACTTTCGAGGAGTCTCCGCCCGCACCAAGAGAATGTCTCGGCATTCTAACCAAGATTTTAATTGATCGGGGAGTAGCTCAGCTTGGTAGAGCGCGGCGTTTGGGACGCCGATGTCGCAGGTTCGAATCCTGTCTCCCCGACCATTCTTTAACGACCGCCATTATCTAACGATATGGCGGTCTTTTTATTGGAGAGTTCCTTATATTTGGCAAACCAAACTTATCACTTTTTACAGACTCACTACCTTCAACCCAAGAAGAAAAACAAGAGAATGCGAAGCGTATAACCCAGAAATTAAAGGCTTTAGAGGATCTATAAAACATTTTAAATAAGCCGTCACTTATTCAATGAGTAGGAGCCATTTTCTCGCTAACTCATATTTTCGGCTTTTGTGATGTCCCTGTGGGATGAGGAAACCTGCCTCTATCCATTTTTATAGACATAAAGAGCCGTTCTTCGGTGAATATGGAGGAAGTCGGCTAACTCTTTTGTGGTGATGAATCTACTTTCTTCAAAGAGACTCAAGACTTGTTTCTGCTTTTGGTCTAGTTCTCTTAGAAGCGGTTTTTGATCTTGATGATCCTTGAGCGTTTCTGCCTTAGCTTCTGGGGGCATGTAAACGATCGTACCAGAATCTCCGTAATAAATAGCGTTTTGGCCATCTCTATAGGGGGATGGCCTGAGTCATTTCTAGTGTCAGTTGTGCGGGGATACTCTGCACGATTTTATCTACATGATCGAGTCCAAGGAAATAGTTTCTCACCTCTGTTTCATCCCTCTCTCTATTGGGGAACGTGCCACCTTTTACCACCACGGTAATCTCTTCTTTGGTGAGTCTGTTTCTTTTGATTTAAGTTGAGTAATGGGTGGAATGAAGACGCGCAGACTCTCGGAGAGAATGAAGGAGTTTTGGGCTTATTGGGAGGTGAGATACGGCCTGACGCGAAGCCTCAAATAGCTTAATCATTCCAATAAACTTCCATTAAAATTCTCATCAATTACCCAAAGAGAATTGGGTGTAATCTTAGCTTATGTGGCTTCTGAGGAGGTTGTGGATGAGTCTTTTTTGCTTTTATGATGGTGCTGCGGCTTATTTGTGTGGAGTGTGAGGTCTGAGAGATGAAGGGTTTGCCGCTAGAAGGAATCTGGAAAAGAATAGGTAAGCCAAGTTCAGTGCTAGACAGAATCTATATTAACTTATGAGAAAATTAACTATTTGTAAAATCATGCTGATCATCGTGGGCGCGATGAGTCAGTTCGTGGCGGCTCTGCCAGCAGTTAAGGAGCAGGAATTGGAGCTTGCGGGCATTTTTGGGAATAACATGGTGCTGCAGCGGAATACGGATGCAGCGATCTGGGGGAAGGCTGCGGCTGGAGCTAAGGTCCGTGTGAAGGCGTCTTGGCTCAGTAAGGGAGTGGAGGTCAAAGCGGGTAGTGATGGGAAGTGGATGACAAGGATCCGGACTCCTGAGGCAGGTGGAGGGTTAGGAATTTCTGTGAAGAGTGGGCAGGAGGAGGTTGAGCTTAAGAATGTGCTTTCTGGTGAGGTCTGGATCTGCAGTGGGCAGTCTAACATGCAGTGGAAGATGCGTGGGTTTGGTGTTGATCATTTTAAAGAGGATGTGAAGAAGGCTAAATTTGCTAACATCCGGTTTTGCGATGTTCCGCAGGTAATTTCGCTGAAGGGTCAGGATGATGTGAAGACACGCTGGTCTGTGTGTAGTCCTCAGAGTACGTTGCAGTTTAGTGCGGTTGCTTATTTCTTTGGCTCTCGATTACATCAAGAGCTGGATGTTCCTATTGGGTTAGTTTCCACGAACTGGGGAGGGTCTGCTATTGAAGGATGGATCAGTCCTGAGGTGTTGAAGAAAGAATTACCGAATTATACTCAGCTGACAAAAAGTTATCCCCAGTGGATTTCAGAGTATGGAGTTACTTATAACCGTTCTAGTAAGAAGCCTAAGGGACTTAACCAGTCATCCCCTGGGGGGCTTTATAATGCGATGTTGAAGCCATTGATTCCTTTTTCATTCCGAGGCGTGATCTGGTATCAGGGTGAGTCTAACATTAAACAGCCATTGGCATACCGGTCACTTTTCCCTGCGATGATACGTGACTGGAGGGAGCGCTGGGGGCTGGGGGATTTTCCATTCTATTATGTGCAGATTGCTCCATTTGGGTATAAGCGAGATCCGCTACCTGCAGCGATGTTAAGAGAGGCGCAGATGATGGCGTTATCAGAGCCACATACTGGTATGGTGGTGACGATGGATATAGGAGATGAGGGGAATATTCATCCTAAGGATAAGAAGCCTGTGGGTGAGCGCTTGGCTTTGATTGCGTTAGCCCGTGATTATGGGAAGACGACGTTGGTTGCTTCCGGTCCTGTGTATGAGAGTTACGAGGTGGAGGGAAACAAGATTAGGTTGAACTTCAAAGGTTTAGGTGGTGGTTTAGCTGCTAGGGATAGTGGTGAGCTTACTCATTTTACGATTGCTGGGAAGGGTAAGCAATTTGTTCCGGCAAAGGCTGTGATTGATGGAGATAGTATCTTGGTGTTGAGTAAGGAGGTAGCAAAGCCAGCAGCAGTTAGATTTGGCTGGGGGAATGCAGACCGCCCAAATCTGATGAATAAGGAGGGTCTTCCTGCCTCATCATTCCGGACGGATGATTGGCAGATAAAGGGGAAGTGAGACGATTTGGTAGAGGAATGGGGCCGAGGTACTGAGCTATCTTTATGAGTGAACAAGGACATCTGATATTTATCTACGGGACTTTACGCAGAGGGGGTAGAGCGCATCATTTGATGCGAGGAGCTGAGTTTGTCGCTACTGGGTCAATACCTGGGAGGCTTGTGCATGTGGATGCGTATCCAGGTCTGATCCTTTGTGATGATCAGCGGGTGGTGGGTGAGCTTTATTCAGTGCATCATGACTTGCTGGTTGAGTTAGATGGTTATGAAGGTTGCTTCGAGTCACCACCTCATTATCTAAGAGAAGGAACGGTGGTCTTGTTAGAAGATGGTGAGCTGCAGGCTGCTGAAGTTTACGTTTTTAATCTGTTAGATCCAAGTCATGAGGAGATTACGAGTGGTGACTGGATTCGGTGGAAGGGTAGAGTGTAGGGACTGAGTGGTGAGCTTTCAACTAAGGTAGTCCGAAGCGATGGGGCTTATTTCTTAGAGGGACGGGAGTTATTTCTAGGGTGGGACGTTTGGTTCCTTTTTTCCAGAACATGACTTTTG
>JALZVD010000187.1 GCA_023300205.1 Akkermansiaceae bacterium
CGATATGAGAGTTTTCTTAAGTTGGAAGAGGAGATAGAGGCTCTGAAGAAGAGACAGAAGAAACGGCAGATGTTGGTGGAGCGGAGAGCTAAGAGAGATCACAGGGTGAAGGCGAGAAATCTTGCTGACAGGATTGATTATCAAAAAGACGAGGATCCTGATAGGTTCTCATAGCGGGAGGGGTAATGAAGAAGCTTGTTTGTAGAGAGATAGAGGTAGAGATGGCTCCGGTTGAGGTGGCTCGTCAATTGTCTCATTTAGATGGCTTGGTATTTTTTGATAGCTCGGGTAATTTGTCCAAGAAAGATGCGGCGCCGATTTCTATTGTCGCGGCTAGTCCGGTGAGGGTGATTAAGGGTGAGGGGTGTGATTTCTCAGAGATTCGATCTGAGATGGAGGGGTATGTATTTGAGTATCCTGATGATGGATTTTCTGGTTTCCCTTGCGGTGGAGCGTTTGGGTGGGTTGATTATAATGGGGATTTTTGTTTTGGTGTTTATGAGTCTTGTTTGTTTTATTCTCATAATAGGAGGCAGTGGTATGAAGTGGGGGATTTATCTGAGCGGTTTATCGATGTTGAGGAGGAGGGTTTTGAGATAAGTGAATTTAGGGCTCATACAGGAAGGGATGCGTATATTTCAGGAGTGGAACTGGTAAAGGAATACATCCGTGCGGGTGATATTTATCAGGTGAATTTGACTCAGAAGTATAGTGCTAGAGTGGAATCTGGTTCGTTATTTTCTCTTTATGATTCGCTGAGGTCAGTGGCTCCAGCTCCAATGTCAGCGTATATAAGGTTGCTGGATAGGGAGGTGTTGTCTTCTTCTCCTGAGACGTTTTTGGAGATGGATGGAAGGAGGGTGGAGACACGACCGATCAAGGGGACGCGACCAAGATATGAGAGCGAAGAGCGAGATAGGGAGTCCGCTAATGAATTATTAGAGTCTGCTAAGGAGCGAGCGGAGCTGGTGATGATTACAGATTTAGAACGTAATGATCTGGGTAGGGTTTGTGAGTATGGGAGTGTGAGAGTGGATGAGATGTTACAGCTGGAGAAGTTGGAGCATGTTTATCACTTAGTTTCTACAGTGTCTGGAGTGCTCAGAGATGATGTGGATCATTGGCAGGTAGTAGAGGAGTGCTTTCCGGGTGGGAGTATTACTGGAGCGCCGAAGAAACGTGCGATGGAGATCATTGATGAACTAGAAAGCGAAGAGCGCGGGCTGTATACAGGAGCGATTGGCTATATAGGTTTTAACGAGGTGAGTCAGTTTAATATAGTGATCCGGACTTTGGTGCGGGAGGGTGATACTCTGCATTATCATGTGGGCGCAGGAATTGTAGCGGATTCTGATGCGGTCGCTGAGTATGAAGAGACACTACATAAAGCAAAGGGTATACGTTCTGCTTTAGAGGTTAGTGGAAGCTGAGTGGTGGCGTTTACTTAGAGAAGATGAATGTCTTGTGCTCTTGGTAATGTCTAATAGTGAGACCTCCAACGAAGAATAGGACAGCGAGTATCATGAAGATGATAAAGCTTAGTCCAGTGTTAGATTTTTTCACTGTATATCTATCTTGAGAAGGGCGTCTTTTTATTTCCTCTTGCTCTTCTAGTTCTGGGTCGTATTTTTTAGTTACTCTCTTAGGGGCTTCTTCTAGGATGATTTCATCATCGTCTTCGAGGGTGGCTTTTGGCTGCTCTTTAGATTTTGGAAAGCTTGCTTTCTGTTGCGGTTCAAAATCTTCTAGTGAGAGTATTTCTTTTTCTTCGTCACTGAGCGTGAATTCAAGGTCAATGTCATCACCGATTTGGACTTTTTTACCGTCTTCTAGGTCGATGATGGCATACTGTGTGTCTTCAAACTTTATGCCGTTTGTTGAGTTGTTGTCAGCTAAGACGAATCCTCCTTCGATTCGCTTCATTTTGCAATGGTATGTAGATGCTGAGCCTGCTGTGATTATGATATCATTGTCGCTGCCGCGGCCTATTTTAGTGACGATACGGTCAATTTTTAGGCGGTATGGCTGAGGTGTTTTACCAGGCTCTGAAATGATGATTCTAGGCATAATGGATGTTTTATTTGTAGTATCCTAGTGAGTAAGGTGAGCAAGAGAAAGAAAAAATAGTTTTAAATCTCATGATTTTGTAAATGTGGCTGTTCATGATGAAATTTCCTGTGTAACAAGCATGCAGTGTTTGAACTAATAAAAACAGATTCTGAGACGAGAGCTAGGCGCGGTAGGCTGACTACTGCGCATGGCGTGGTAGAGACACCGATCTTTATGCCTGTGGGTACGCAAGGTTCAGTGAAGACATTGCATCCGGATGATCTGGATGCGATGGGTGCGCAGATCATTCTGGGGAATACTTATCATTTGAATCTAAGGCCTGGCCTGGATGTGCTAAGGGAGTTTGGCGGGTTACATGAGTTTGCTTCTTGGGATAGGCCGATACTTACTGACTCTGGTGGTTTTCAGGTTTGGTCTCTAGCGAAACTGAGAAAGATCACTGAGGAGGGGGTAAGGTTTCAAAATCATTTAGATGGTTCTAAGATGATGCTTTCTCCTGAGGTTAGTATGGAAATTCAGGCAGTGATAGGTAGTGACATTGCGATGTTATTTGATGAGTGCCCGCCTTATCCCTGTGAGGAGAAATACGCGTTAGAGTCTTTGTCTTTGACGACTCGTTGGGCTAAGCGCTGTAAGGAATGGGTGGCTCAGAATGAACCTAAATCAGGAAATGGAAGACAGATGCATTTTGGGATTGTACAGGGTAGTATCTACTCTGAGTTCCGGGAGCAATCCGCACGTGAACTAGTGGAGCTGGGTTTTGATGGTTACGCTGTGGGAGGGATTTCAGTAGGGGAACCTGAGCATGAGATGATTCGCGCGATTGAGAATGCTGTGCCATTTCTTCCTGAGGATAAGCCAAGGTATGCGATGGGGCTGGGGACGCCTCCGCAGATGTTAGAGATGATTGCACGCGGTGTGGATATGTTTGACTGTGTGATGCCTACACGTGTGGCGCGTCATGGGCTAGCATTTACCGATGATGGGCCGATCCATATTAAAAATAAGGAGTTTGAGATGGATAAGCGTCCTTTAACTGCTACTACCCATCCAAGTGTGGCGAGGTTCTCTAGGAGTTATATCCGGCATTTGTGGAGAGCGAAGGAAATGTTAGCTTTGAGATTGCTTTCTTTTCATAACCTGCATTTCTATCTACGTCTTATGGAGAGAGCGAGAAAGGCGATCGAAGATGGCACATTCTCTACGTTCAAAGCAGAATTTATCAAACGATATAACCAAGAAAAATAAAATGAAAATATATGAAATCCTAGCAGCACCTAGCCCTCAATTACAACAGATGGTAATGCCTATTTTATTGGTGGTCATTTTTTGGGTGGTTCTTATCCGTCCGCAACAGAAGCGTGCTAAAGCACTCCGTCAGCAACAGGCTGGGTTGAAAAAAGGTGACAATGTGGTCACTATAGGAGGTATGCATGCGACGGTAAATTCGGTTAGTGATAAGACTGTTTCTCTTAGGATCTCTGAGGGGATTTATATGAAGTATGATAGGACTGCTGTGGCGAGTGTTCTCACTAAAGAGGTTGATAAGGATTAATTAGAATTCTACCTTCAAAGGTATTTGGAGTAGAAAAAATCGTTGAGGTTTTCTATATAAACCTCTACATCATACCAATGAGCGCGAAGAAGATCTATCTGATCTCAGGTGAGGTTAGTGGGGATACCCACGGAGCTGAGCTGATGCGAGCCATCAGGTCTGAGTTAGGTGAGTCTGAGGTGGAGTTCTATGGCGCTGGCGGCGGTGAGATGAAGGAGGTGGGAGGTGAGCATGTCCGTGACTGGGTGGAAAAAGCTGCGGTTATGGGAGTGGTGGAGGTTCTGAAGCATTACAGATGGTTTAAGAAGCAGTTTGTAGCGATGCTTGACGATCTGCGGGAGATCCAGCCTGAGGCCCTAATTTTGATTGATTACCCGGGCTATAATTTGCGCATGGCGAAAGCGGCTCGTGATGTATTGCCAGATACGAAGATTATCTATTACGTTAGCCCGCAGGTCTGGGCTTGGAATAAAGGTCGCATACCTAAGATGGCGGCTATTCTGGATAAGATGTTATGTATTTTGCCATTTGAGAAAGCTCTCTATGAGGATTCGGGTTTGTCTACTACTTTTGTAGGGCATCCTATTGTGGACGAGTTGGTAGAAAATAAGATCACTATTAGCCGTGAAAAAACTCTGATAGGGCTGTTCCCTGGTAGTCGTGAGCGAGAGATTTCTAAGTTGTTTCCAGTTATGGTGGAGGCTGCGCGGAGAATGCATAATGAGAATGAAATGCTGAGGTTCGAAGCTCCGGCGGCTTCTGATAAGCTTGCGGAATTGATGCAGAAGATTATTGATAAACATAAGCTTGGAGCTGATTATATAAGGATTACGAGCCGTGCTGATGGTGGTAGTCATAAGTTGATGCAGAAGGCGCATTGTGCTGTGATAGCGAGCGGGACGGCGACTCTGGAGGCGGCTTGGTATGGATTGCCCTATTGTCTTGTCTATAAAATAGCGCTTCCTACTTACTTGATAGGGAAGATGTTGGTGAAGATAGAGCATATAGGGTTGGTTAATATTTTGGCAGGTAAGAAGGTAGTGGATGAATTTATTCAAGGTGAAGCTGATCCTGTGCAAATTAAGGAAGCGCTGGTCAAATTCATTCATGATCCTGAGCATACGGCGAAGGTGAAAGGTGAGATGGCAGAGGCTGTATCTCAGCTAGGTGAGCCAGGTTGTCATCTGCGGGCAGCAAGAGAGGTTATTTCTGAACTTACCGCATTATAAAGGATCTATATGAACTCAGAACAGGAGCAAGATGCTAAGAGTGCTAAGAAGTTTTTGTGGATATTGATGATGATCCCGATTGGTTTGGCTATAGGGGTTGTGACTAGCAATGTGAATTTTAGGGAGGCTGAGGAGTCAAAAGCGGATCTTGAGCAGTTCAAGGTGTCTCAGATGTTTGATCGGTCTGCTATCGAGGATGATATGGAGAAGATATTGCTCTCCAAAGATGAGAATGCGGATTATTTTTTACGGCATATTTCTAGTACTTTAGGGATTAATCATTATTTAACGGTTCGGTCCAGTCCGGGATATGGGGCTAATCTAGGGTATTATGATATCAAAGGTAGAGATAATGAACGTATCACTGTTGTTATTGTTGAGCTTGATGAGTCTAATCCTGTTGCAAAGGCGGCGTTACTTGCTGTGCCTGTAGCTGTAATTAAGAGCTTGGCAGGTGAGAAGGGTTTCTCGCATACGTTGAGGTTTGTTTTCCTACCTAAGAAATATGATGATAATAGCTCAAACTTGAGGGAGAAGGGTGAAGATCTGGAATCTTATTTTATGATTCGCGCTGGGGGGGGCTTTACGATCAATGATGATATTAGCTGGAAAAGAGGGGATGTTTGGTATCATCCAGCAATGGCGTATCCGCATGAATCTGTGAGTGATTACATCACGCCAGGGCAAGTGGAGCTTTCGTTAGAAGCGGCAGTTCAATTAAAGGAATTATTAGTGGCTGAGATGCAGAAATGATTTCCTGAGGAGCTAGGAATTTTGTCTGACTGCTTCATATAGTACGATTCCGATACTGGTTGCTAAATTTAAGCTTCTGGTGCTTCCTGAGGGCATGGGGATAGTGATGGCATTTTCTCCGTGTTTAGTGATGAGCTCTTCATCTAGGCCTTTTGTCTCTCTGCCGAACACGAGGTAATCATTTGGCTGGAATTTCTTATCCCAATATGTATGGGTGGATTTAGTGGTTAGTAGAAAGAGTCTGGCTTGATTGGGGAGGTGAGTCTCAAAGTGTTCCCATGATGTCCATGTTTTCACAGAAACATCTTTCCAGTAGTCAAGCCCGGCTCGTTTTACTGCTTTGTCATCTATTTCAAACCCTAATGGTTCTATTAGGTGAAGCGTGGCTCCTGTGGCGAGGGCTAATCTGCCAGCGGCACCTGTGTTGTGTGGAATTTCAGGGTGAACCATTACGATGTTGAACATGGTCGAGAACATAAATGCTCATGTTGGGCATCACAAATTAAAAGCAATAGAGGTGAGTTTTTTTTTGCTAATTTTTGAAAATCTGGCTAAAGATACATGCGAAGAGGTAATTTAGCTTCTTTTCATCTACCTTATTATGGTTGAAGCACTCCGAAAATTAGCGTCAAGACGTGTGGAGGGATTGGAGGAATTATCCGATTCCGAGATCGTTGCGCTTTGTAAGGATGAGCTGCCATCAGATTTGACGGCATACCGCGAGCTTCTTCGCCGATATGAGGGTCTGGTTTATAATACTTGTGCGAAATACATTGGTTCTTCGCAAGATGCTGAGGAGGTAGCTCAGGATGCGCTTATTCAGGTGTTTCATAAGATTCATCAATTTGAAGGACGTTCTGCATTCAAAACTTGGTTGTATAAGATAGTACAGAATTACTGTAGAAATAGGATTTCTAAACTGGCTAAGAAGCGGGAGGGTAAAGAAGCGTATCAGAAGCTGACGGAGTTGGAGCCTGATCATATAGAGGCTCCTAAGTCATCATTAGTGGCAGAGAAGGTGGAGACTTCCATGGGGAAGATGAAGGAGAAGGAGCGAGAGATTCTGGTGATGAAATTTACGACAGGGATGACAATTCAAGAGATTTCAGAGGTGATGGAGATTGGCTTATCGGCGGCTAAGATGAGGTTGTATCGAGC
>JALZVD010000188.1 GCA_023300205.1 Akkermansiaceae bacterium
CACCTCATCTAGGTCACCGTCATCTTACTTGACTGAGCTCAGTAAATGGAACTACATAGAGCATGAATTCTATTAGCCGCTATTTCCTTCCAGCCTCTGACTGGAAAACACAGCAAATCATACTCACAGGTGATGAAGCTCACCACTGCACACGGGTACTCAGATCTAAGCTAGGAGAAACAGTAGAAATCTTTGACGGCATCGGAAATTCATCCCAAGGAAAAATAACTTCACTCACCAAAGATAAAGTAGAAATACTACTCCACAATCAACCCAAACCTTCTAACAAATCACCTGAAATCCATCTCATTCAGTCCATCCCTAAAGGTGGGAATATGGAACTCATCGTGCAGAAAGCAGTAGAACTAGGCATCACATCCATCCAGCCACTCATCACCGAGCACACCATCGTTCGAAATGAGCAAATGGAAAAGAAAAGAAACAAATGGGAACGAATCGCCCTAGAAGCCTGCAAACAATGCGGCCAGAATTTCCTACCTATCATCCACCCAGCCCAGACATTACCAAACTGGATCAGTAATCATGCATCAAGCCAAATAAACATCGTAGCCGCCCTTCTCCCCAACAGTAAGCCACTATCAGAAATAGTTACAAACAAGCCAAATTCAGCCAGTTTCTTAATCGGCCCAGAAGGCGACTTCTCAGACACCGAATACCAGAAAATAATCGAAGCCGGCTACCTCCCCGCCACACTCGGAAACATTGTTCTCAGAGTAGAAACAGCCACACTCTACTGCCTCAGCATCATCAAACACGAGCTTTCCAAATAGCATAGAAATACCACTCCCCCATGCTTGCAAAATAATCACAGGCTGTACAGACTCGCCCCATGGAAGCCACACCTCAAACCAAGAAACGCACACCAGAACAATGTGAGTTCATGCCCAGTGACTACTTCGCCCGCATGTCAGAACAAGAAATCTTCGGCAATGACGCCCCACTCGAAGTAGACCTAGGTTGTGGTGACGGATCATTCCTCATCGCCATGGCACAGAAATACCCAGAAAGAAACTTCCTTGGTATAGAACGCCTCCTTGGCCGTGTCAAAAAAGTAGCAAAAAAAGCACAGCGCGCAAGCCTCACCAACTGCAAAGTCCTCAGACTCGAAAGTAAATACACCATCGAATACCTCTTCCCTAAACACTCCATCGACCGACTCCACCTCCTCTGCCCAGATCCATGGCCAAAGGCTCGCCACCACCGTCGCCGACTCGTCCAGCAAGACTTCCTAGAATGCCTCAACACCGTCCTAAAACCTGGCGCCGAATTCTGCTTCAAAACCGACCACCCAGAATACTTCGAATGGGTCTGTGAAGAAATGCTCAACTTTAAAAAATTCACCCCACTAGAATGGACAGATGACAGCTTCTTCTACCCTAAGACAGACTTCCAAATCCAATGGGAAGCTGAAGGCAAAAAAATGCACCAGCTAAGATATCAAAAGCCAAATACCGATTCGCTATAATACATTGACCTAATCAACCCCATCCACTAGAAGTCCGCCATGCCAGGGATCATCATCAAACCACGCGCTAGAATCTTTCACGGCCACGACTGGGTCTATTCATCAGAAATACTCAAGACTTTCGGAAACCCAGAGCCTGGTCAAGTCATCTCCATGAAGGACTACAAAGACCGTCCTCTTGGCACCGCCATCTATAATCCCGTCTCACAGATCGTCGCACGTCGTATCTCTCGCAGAAAACAAAAACTCGACGCTGAATTCTTCAACCGCAGAATCTCCCAAGCCATCGAGCTGCGCAAAAACTCCGGAGTCGACATCAACCTATGCCGCATCATCTGGAGCGAATCAGACGCACTACCAGGAGTCATCGTAGACCGCTACGGAGATCACCTCGTAGTCCAGACACTCACCCTCGCCATGGAGTTGAACAAACAACTCATCATCGATGCCTTAGTAGATCAACTCTCACCCAAGTCCATCATCCTCCGTAATGACTCACCCATGCTAAAAGCAGAAGGTATAGAGCAGAACATATCACTCGTCTACGGAGACAACCCAGGCGCCTTCACCGTCACCGCAAATGATATCCAATTTGAAATCGACCTCCTAGACGGTCAGAAAACTGGACTCTACCTAGACCAGCTAGACGCCCACGCATCAGTCATGAAATGGGCAAAAGGTAAACGTGTCCTCGACTGCTTCTGTAACCAAGGAGGATTCGCACTCGCATGTGCTAAAGCTGGAGCAGAGAGCGTCACAGCAGTAGACATCTCAGAATCAGCCATCGATGCCACCAAAAGAAATGCCGAGATCAACCAAGTAGAAATCAACGCCGTCAAACACAACGCCTTTGATTTCCTAAAAAACTGTGAAGATCAATACGACCTCGTAATTCTTGATCCTCCATCATTCACAAGAAACAAAAAAACACTCAAAGACGCCATGCGTGGCTACAAAGAAATCCACCTTCGTGGACTAAAGCTCCTAGAAAAAAATGGCATCATGTCCACCTTCTGTTGCTCTCATCACGCCAGCAGAGAACTATTCTTGAGCAATGTCGTCAGCGCCTCAGTAGATGCTAAGCGCACCGTCCGCCTCATCGAGAACCACAGCCAGCGTCTTGACCACCCCATCCTTCCTGCCATCCCTGAGACAGAATACCTAAAAGGCTTCACCTTCCAACTCACTCCTTCTAGATAAAGCGAGAAGATCACATTACTGCGGAGGTAGTAAATCAGTACCACTAAAATCAGGCACATCATTAGCGGCCGGCCTAGAGCCAAAAACGCCTGATTCAGCCTTAGTCTGCATCGTCCCACCCACTTCTTCGAAGTCCTTACCTACCCCGTATATTGTATTGCATGCGCTAAATACTAAACAGCCCACAACTCCCAAAATCATCTTCACTAAAAGCATTTTCATTGCACCC
>JALZVD010000189.1 GCA_023300205.1 Akkermansiaceae bacterium
GTCCCAGAAATGATAAATGCATGCCCTAGCCTACCTCGCTGGTAAGCAGATTCTATCAATTCAAACGCCTTGTCTTCGGTGTATGCCATCGTAAGGACAATTCACCATAACTCACCTGCACTGGCAAGCGCCATCAGACAGTAATTTACCGAATCCAGTCATTTATCATCTACTCGCAGATCCGGCTTGACCTTTCCGCTTCTCACGTAGATAGTCCACACCAAATACGTGACGCTATATTAAGGCAACAAACTGAAACAATCGCTTTTCTATTCACGTATCAAATATGAGCTCAATCGCTCAAATCAAATTTCAGTATCAACCTATCAATTTCTACCCTAATACTCATCCATGTTTTCAAAATTTTTCGGACGTTGGTTCGCCAACGACATCGGCATCGACCTAGGCACAGCTAACACACTTGTTATCGTTAAAGATCAAGGCATCGTCCTACGTGAACCATCAGTAGTAGCCGTCAAAGCCGGCACAAATATCGTCCTCGCTGTTGGAGATGACGCCAAGCGAATGCTCGGCAGAACCCCTGGAGACATCGTCGCTATCCGCCCACTTAAAGACGGAGTCATCGCAGACTTCGAAGTCACAGAAGCCATGCTCAGGCACTTCATCAAGAAAGCCAACAGCAACAAACGCTCAAACCCACGTGTCGTCATCGCCATCCCATCAGGCATCACTGAAGTCGAAAGACGCGCAGTCCGTGAGAGCGCTGAGCAAGCAGGCGCACGTGAAGTATTCCTCATCGAAGAACCTATGGCTGCCGCCATCGGAGTTGGACTACCAGTTCAAGAAGCTTCTGGTTGCATGATCGTAGACATTGGCGGTGGAACCACAGAAGTAGCACTCATCTCCCTCGCTGGTATCGTATACAGTCGCTCAGTTCGCACCGCTGGTGATGAACTAGATGAATCCATCATCTCATACATGAAGCGTGCATACAACCTCATGATCGGTGAGCGAACAGCAGAAGAAATTAAAATCCGCCTAGGTTCAGCCATCGAGCTACCCAAGGAACTCACCATGGACGTTAAAGGCCGTGACCTCGTAGCAGGCCTCCCTAAAACCATGAAAATCTCATCAGAAGAGATCCGCGAAGCCATCGCAGACCCCCTCTCATCCATCATTGATGCCGTCCGCACCACACTAGAACGCTGCCCGCCTGAACTCGCCGCTGACCTCGTAGACCGTGGACTCACGCTCGCCGGTGGTGGAGCTCTTCTCAAGGGACTAGACAAACGCCTTAAACTTGAAACTGGACTCCCATGCCACGTAGCTGATGACCCACTCAGCGCCGTTGCAGAAGGAACAGGAAAAGCTCTCCAAGAGATTAACTTCCTCAGACGTGTCACTAACATGGAATAATCCATCGCCATCTATTCTCGTAAAACTTATCTATAAGCTAGACGTTTATCGATCCTAGAACATGAAGCCGCTAAATCTCGTCACACTTCTTATTTTCCTCGCCGCATCCTCATGGGTGCTGACCAGGAGTGAGACCTCTGTGCGCCAGATTCAGAAAAGCTACTACAGCATCATTAGCCCATTCGTAGCCAGCGGCTCTATCATGGAAACTAAGATCCGCGCGTTCGATGACGAAGTAGAACACTCACAAACCCTCTCAACTAAACTCAAATTGACTGAGACCGAACTAGTCAAATTGAGCACCGAAATCGAGCACCTGCAGAAACTGGAAAAAGAAAATGTCCAGCTACGCGCCGCCCTAGATTTTAAAGAACGCACCCCTTTCAGCGTAATCGCTGCAAAAGTCATACGCCGCAAACCCTCGAACTGGTGGGAAACTGCCCACATCGATCGAGGCGAAAATCACGGAATAAGCCCAATGCTTGCCGTGATCGCTGCTGAAGGACTCGTTGGCAAGGTAGACCGACCTGACGACGAGACCTCAACTGTGATTTTGCTAACTGATGAAGCATGCCAAGTATCTGCACAGGTAATTGGCACTCATGAGTTTGGCATCCTCAGCGGACAGAGAGCCCAGAATGGAGATAATCCCATGCTGCGCTTACGTTACCTGTCCAGAGATTCTAATGTCAAAGTAGGACAACAAGTCATTACCACCGGTAAAGGCGAATTGTTCGAAAAAGGCATAGCCCTTGGAACCATCGTTGATGTCATCCGGGGCCCTCTCTACACTGAAGCACAGGTGAAGCCAGCAGTGAACTTTGCGGACTTAGAAACCGTCTTTGTTCTCAAAAAGTGATCCGATACCACATTAGCATCTTCATCCTCGTTCTTCTGGCCTGCGTTCTTCAGCAGTTTCTGCCAGCTATCACTGGTATGTACGATGCACGCCTCCACATCCTCCCACTCACCTTCCTCTGCTGTGTAGTCACCGTAGGCTTCTCGCCCATGCTAATACTCGCATTCCTCTGCGGATTCATCTGGGACTCTCAGAACGCCCTCGGCAGCCAAGGCGGCGACCCAACCATCTACAACGCCCCTGCGGATCAGATCCGTTTCGGCTATTCCATCATTCTCTACCTCATCATCGGAGTCATCATGCAAGGCTTCCAACCTCTATTCCGCAAAGGAGTCTGGCAACTATCCGCCATCGTCAGCGGCTTAGCCACATTTATCTACCTGCTCCTAGAATACCTTCTTATCAACATCGTCAGAGGCGACTTCTACTTCCCCTCCAGAGTCTTCTATCAGATATGGCTCTCAGCAGCCATCACCATGCTCTGCTCACCACTCGTCTTCTTCATTCTCTTCAAACTAGCCAGACTCTTCAACCACACCATACGCTACGACGGACTTAAAAAACGCTACTT
>JALZVD010000190.1 GCA_023300205.1 Akkermansiaceae bacterium
AGCCTCATCACCAGATCAAGCAGACACACTCCTCATCACCCAGACCGCTCTAGACACACTCTCTAACAACGCTATCTGCTTCAACAACGCACCCGCTAAAAATCCCCCCTACCTAAAAGGCAACATCATAGCAGAAAAACACCCCCTCATGGACGGACTCAACTGGCAATCCCTACTCCTCCGGCAAGTCCCACCCATTCCTCACACCGCTTCAGATCAAGTCCTCCTCTGGCAAGGCACCCGCGCACTCATCTTCCTCAGACCCATCACCGCAGACTCAGAAAATAAACAATCACTCATCTTCAACTTCGACATCACACTCTCTAACATAGATAAATCTGAATCCGCAGTCGTCCTCCTCTATCGCTTCCTCAATGACATCCGTAACGCCAAGCCCACCCACGAACAAACCATCACAGAAACATCCCAACCACTAGACCTCGTCATCCCCACAGTCACCTCAGAAAACCCCCTCACCCTAACAACCAGATCTCTCGCTAACGACAAAATCATCACCAAAACCTACCAAACAAAAACAAAACTCTACGCCCCCTCAGCCCCATGCTACTTCCACATCACCCAAGGTGAAACAGACATCCTATCCTCCGCCAACTACTTCGCAGACACCCGTGAAGCAGACTTCACAGAATGCAACACCACCTACCTACCAGCCAGCACAAACCCCACCGCCGTATTCAAGCACACCACCGGAGATCCCTACTGGCGCTACTGGGTTCTCCTTATCATAGCCGCCTTAGCCCTAGCCTGGCACCACGCTAACAAACCCTCTCCGCTCACTGCCAACAAATCACCTTAAAAAGCATGATTTTCACAAACCCACACTGGCTCTACATCATCCCAGCCCTACTCCTCCTCGGCTTGGTCTGGAAACGTGCGCAAATCTTTAAGCCCATCCGCCTCATCACTATCATTCTCGCCTCCCTCATCCTAGCCCAGCCCACCATCCAGAAACAACAAGACAGCCTAGACCTCTGGGTGCTCCTAGACCGCTCAGAATCCACAGAAGGCCTCATCGCCCAGAACTTCCAAGAATGGAACAAGCTCCTCAAACAAAATCAAACTCGTAAAGACACCCTCCGCTACATCGACTACGCAGCAGAAGTCGTAGAGCAAATCCCTAACTCAGAAACTGCCAACTACACAGGCAACAAAAAACTCACCAGAACCGCACTCGCCCTAGAGAATGTCATCGCACTCGCACCTGAAGAACGCCCATCTCGCATCCTCCTCTTTACAGATGGCTACTCCACCGAACCATTTGATGACATTGCTGCCAAACTAAACAAAGCCGGAATCCCACTAGACTACCGCCTCGTGCGAGAGCAAACCACCAACGACTTCCGCATCGCTCGTATCCAGCTCCCCACTCGCGCCCAAACACTAGAACCCTTTCTCCTAGGCGTTACTGTCAGAGGTCACGAAGATGGTCAAGTCCCCATCACCATCTACAGAAACAGTGAAATCATCAGTACACCAGACACCACCGTAGAACTCATCAACGGAGTCGGAAAACTAGAATTTCAAACCAAAATCCTCAAACCAGGCGGCTACCAATTCACCGCACAAATCCTCCCAGAAAAAGACGCCCACACAGGAAATAACAAATCGAACAAATGGATAGAAATCACCGGCGGCCCACGCATTCTCATCGTAACTAAATACACCAACGACCCACTCGCCGCATCACTCAGCGCCCAAGGCATAAACGTTGAAATCATTACAGACCCCACAGCCCTCCAAGTCGGGCTCCTCTCAGGAACCAAAGCCGTCATCTTTAACAACATCCCAGCCCACGAAATCCCCGCCAGCTTCCTAGACTCCCTAAACTTCTTCGTCCGTGACCAAGGTGGAGGCTTCATGATGGTCGGCGGCAAGCACTCATTCGGCTCTGGAGGCTACTTCCAGTCCTCCATTGATGAACTCCTCCCCATCTCCATGGAGCTAAAAAATGACCAGCGTAAACTAGCCGTCTCAATGGCTATCGTAATGGACCGCTCAGGATCAATGTCCGCCACAGTCCCAGGTGCTGCTGGTAAAAACATTACCAAAATGCAACTCGCTAACAACGGAGCCGCCAAAGCCATCGAACTCCTCGGAATGATGGACTCCATCGCCGTCTACGCAGTTGACTCAGAACCAGAAACCATCATCCAGCAACAAACCATCAAAAACAACAAACAACAACTCATACGCAAAGCCATGCGAGTAAAATCCATGGGAGGAGGCATCTACGTTTACACTGGCCTAGACTACGCATGGGACAGACTCAAGAAATCCGGCATCGGCACCAAACACATCATCCTATTCACTGACGCCGCTGACTCAGAAGAACCTGGCAACTACAAAAAACTCCTCAAAGAAATGACAGACCAAGGAGCAACCATATCCGTCATCGGACTAGGATCAAAAAAAGACCCTGACGCCAAATTCATCGAAGACATCGCCAAACGCGGAAATGGTCGCATCTTCTACACCAACCGCGCCATCGACATCCCTAAACTCTTCGCCCAAGAAACCGTCACCCTCGCCCGCTCCGCATTTATTGAAGAACCCATCGGCACTCTAGCCACTGGCCAATGGGCAGAAATATCACCCGTACCCGTCACCTGGATGCCCCAAGTCGATGGCTACAACCTCTCCTACCCTAGAGAGCATTCCACCACCTCACTCATCTCCACAGACGAATACAAAGCCCCACTCATAACCCACATCAAACGTGGACTAGGACGCACCGCAGCCATCTCATTCCCCCTCGGCGGAGAACACTCCACATCCGTCAGAAACTGGCAACAATACGGAGACTTCGCCCAGACCATCACCCGCTGGCTCATGGGTGACAAGCTCCCACGCGGACTCGGAATCAAACACCAACTCGTAGGCACCCGCCTAAAAATCGACCTCCTCTATGAGACTGAAGAATGGTCTAACAAATTTGCCAACAACCCACCCAGCATCAAAATCATCGAAGGTGAACATGGCGGAAAACCCTACCAAATCCCCTGGAAACGTATCGCTCCAGGCCAGTTCACAGTAACCAGAGACCTAGAAGAAGGATCCCTCATCCGTGGCTCCATCCAAGCAGGAATCCACGCCATCCCCTTCGGCCCCATCATCGTAGGATCCAGCACTGAATGGGCATTTGATTCCGAGCGCCTCGCAGAGCTCCGCACCCTATCCCAGCAGACCAGTGGCAGAAACCTCACAGACCTCTCAAAGGCCTGGGTCAGACCACCCATCCTTCACTACGCAGATCTCCGTATCCCTCTTGCCATTGCCCTACTCATCGCCGTCCTCCTAGACGCACTCATCACCCGCACCGGCTGGAAGTTCCCAGAACTAGCACTCGCCAAGACATGGAACCAACCCAAACAAAACAAAACAAGCAGCCCAACAACAAACACCTCACCTACAAAACAACCCCACACACAAGCACCTCAACAAACAGAACAACCCACCCCACCAGACACCAACCGCCAATCCAGATTCTCCAGAGCCAAGAAAGGACGCAAATGAAAAACAAACTCCGTGACCAAGTCATCCTCCAACTAGAGACAGATCTCGCCAGCCTCAAAAAAGCCGCCGCGGAAACTCACTCCCTATCCACAGGTGATGAAAACAAACAAGAAGGTAAATACGACACCCGCAGCATCGAAGCCTCTTACCTCGCAGACGCCCAGACCCAACAAGCGAAACAACTAGAAGAAGGTATTTTCAAACTACGCAACCTCACTCTTACAGATGACCCAGACACAGCCATCCTAGGCGCCATCGTCATCCTTACCACAGAAGATGCCTCTGATTACCAGTTCTTCCTCCTCCCAGCAGGCGGTGGAATCACCCTAGAATACGAAGACTCACCCCTCACAATAGTCACCCCTGAATCACCCATTGGAGAGATAATCATCACCTCATCCATCGCAGATCAACTCCCAGACACCCCCATCGGCCCAGCCTACATCTCAGAAATCTACTAAAGAAATAAACACCAAAGGCTAGAAACCCTAACTCCTAGGACAAGTCATCATAAACTCATTCCCATCTGGATCCACACACATCGCCAGATGCAGCGGATCCTCCTCAGTATCATTCGGCTCAGCAGTCAGCGACCCACCCAGCTCCTCCATCTTTGACAAATAACCGCGCAGATCATCCACTTGAATACTAAGACCAGTCCATGTCCGCTTTCCCTCTCCTCCACCATGAATACCAATAATTGCATTCTCAATCTTAACCTCACTCCAAACCTCCATTTCCAGCGTCACCTCACCATCAAAGAGATCTCTATAAAAATACAAACAACGCTGCCAATCCTTAGCCCATAGAGCATATTTCACTTTCAATACCTGCATACAAATAACATAACCTAAAACAAACAACCCACCACCACAAAAATCACCCCCTAGGATGAAACTTCTTATGCGTCGCCTTCAAATGCTTCTGGTCCACATGCGTATAAATCTGCGTCGTAGATATATCCGCATGACCTAACATCTCCTGAATCACCCTCAAATCCGCACCATTCTGCAACAAATGCGTAGCAAACGAATGCCTCAACAAATGCGGATAAATCTTAGAATCTATCCCCGCCGCTAAAGCTCGCTGCTTTACAATCGACCTCACCCGCTCTGGACTCAGCGCCCCACCTCTAACAGATAAAAAAATGTGAGAGGACGTCTTAGGCTTCACCATCTCAGGCCTCTCCAGCTTCACATAACGCTCCACCGCATCCCTAGCCTGCACCCCCACCGGCACAATCCGTGTCTTATTCCCCTTACCCGTCACCCGGATAAATCCATCCTCACTATCCAGATTCTCCATCTTAGCTCCACACACCTCAGACAACCGCAACCCAGACGCATAGAACAGCTCTAAAATAGCCCTGTCCCGTTTCCCCAGAAACTTCATCGTATCGATCCCATCTAACAAAGCCTTGATCGATGTCTCATGCACAGAATCAGGCAGTATTGCATTCGGCTTAGGCGCCAGTAATGGCTCAGCCACATCCACCATCACATAATTCCTTCCAGAGATAAACCTCCAGAACACCTTCAAATGCACCACAGTGATCCTCAGAGAAGAAGCCGCCAAACCCTCTTTCTTTCTCGCCCCCAAAAACTCCGCTAACTCCTCAGTCCCTACATCATTAGCCGTAAGTTTCTTCTCCTCCATCCAAGCAGTCAGCTTATCTAAAGTCTGTCTAACAGAAAGCTGATATGATGAAGACAACCCCCTCTCAGTAGCGAGATAAAGGATAAAAGAATCAATCAATCGTTCAATAGTCATCACTAAGATTACTTAGGATCACGCACTCGGATCTGGCGCACTCCAGCCGCATCCAGATAAATATAAATCCCAAATTCATCCTTCATAAAAATCAACTCTTTAGACTCCGTCTCCCCATCTACCCCTCGCTCCTCATACTCCACAGCCAGCCTACTACCATTCCCATTACGATTAATAAATTGCACACTAGCAGAAGACTCTGACACCTGCTTCTTAAGCCACTTGTTAATACCGCGTTCCATCGCAGACTTCAATGGACCATCACCATCCTCAATCACCTCTGGTTTAACCTCCACAACTTGAGGAACCATAACCTCTTCAACCTCTGCTACAGTATCACCAGCCCTCATTACTCCCTCCGCAGCAACCACATCAGAATCATCAGCTGTCTTCTCACCCTTAGCTTCCTTGAATTCATCCACCATCCCATCCATTAAAGGCAGCCCCCACTTAGTCAGAGCAAAGACGACTCCTACCAACAACAGCAACTTAGTAATCGCTGCAGAAGTATCTGGCTTCGTTACTT
>JALZVD010000191.1 GCA_023300205.1 Akkermansiaceae bacterium
TGGAGACTCTGGAACCCAGCCGCCATCCCAGCACTCAAACTACGAGCACTCAGTAAAAAACTCACCCCAAAACAACGCGAACTAGCCATCGAGTCCCTCGCATTTATCAATCACCCCGCCGCCGCAGACGCCCTCTTTGAAATCGCCGCCAACACAGACGCATCACTCAAATCATCCGCCTCCCTCTGGCTATTCAAAAATGCAGCAGGAGAATGGGCCAACATGGACATCAAGAAACGCCTTGCAGAGACAGGCATCTACGACCCTGAGAAAATCACCGTAACCTCCATTACCGTCCCAACAGACACCCCATCAGACAACAACAGCAAAGAACGCGTCACCAGAGTCCTTGCCCTCAATGGCAACCCTCACAACGGTAAGCAAGCCATCATGCGCTGCGTCATGTGCCACCAGATCGAAGGCACCGGACCAACCTACGGACCACCACTCAAAGGATGGGGCCAAACCCAATCACGTGAAGCCATCGCCACCAGCATCATCATGCCCTCTGCAGACATCGCCCATGGATTCAGAGGTAGCAACATCCTCCTAAAAGACGGCAAAGAACTCCACGGCCTACTCCAGCAAGGAGACCCATACATCGTCACCTCCACCGGTGGCATGGTCCAGATTGTCCCTAAAAGCAAAGTCCAGAAAGTAACCCACATGGGCAGATCACTCATGCTCAGCGCAGCACAACTCGGACTGGATGATCAAGAAATCGCAGACATCATCGCCTTCATGAAACAATCGCCAAACGACAAATAACCAACTAGAACTGGCAACTACCAACTCCCCCCTACTTCACCGGCATAACATCACTCTCCATATCCTGCAGATCAGAAGGCTTTACACCCTTCACATGACCACCATTCTTAAACTTAGATGGGTTATACTTCCCTACAAAAGAAACATCACTATCTGCCTTAATCAGCGCCTCATCTCCCACAGACCAGATAATACCATTCACCATCATTCTCCGGTAATCAGCATCTAACAAATCCTCAGAAGTTCCCTGAGTCGAATGAAACACACGTCCCTTCTTGCCATCTTCAGACATATAGTGACGTACCCAAGTACTAGGCACTGGTGGCTTAGTCTCGTCTAACTCAGCATCCTTCTTCATCGACTTCATCGGCTGGCTATTCGTCAGCACCGTAAAGTCCTCACGCGCTACACCATTGTATCCACCTGCATAGCAAAACGCTCCATCCTTCACACCAATCAAAATAGCATGCCCCTTCTGCTCAGGAATAATCTGGATACGCGTTCCCTGCTTATGATTCCTACCATAGTGACCCTCCCAAGTATTACCCAGAATCTGCTCCCCAAACCCATTCTTAAACTCCGGATCCTTTGAACGGAAATCATACTTAGAATAAGTCTTCCCCTCAGGAATCTTGAACCCATGTGAAGACGTACGTAGACCCACAATCGGCCCCCCTCGCTTCAGATACTCATCAATAAACTTCATCTGCTCATCCGGTAGATCTAGGAACCGTGTAAACATAACCACTCCATCAGCCTTCTCAAGTGCCTCAAGACCCTTGATATTAGAAGCACCCGCCTCTATCTCACCATTCTCATCCACTCCATACAACACAGTGCAGTCATAGCCATGATGCTTCGCTAATATTCTGGCCAATGCTGTGCAAGTTTCCTCCGCACGGTATTCGTGATCAGAAGCAACAAAGACAACATGCTTCTTATTCGTTTCTGAATTTCCTTGATAAGTAATTTGAGCTGTTAATGACATAATCGATAATGATAAGAATAGTAAAATAGATTTCATAATATTTAATTGAGTTCGAGCCTAAAGAACAATGCCCTCAAAACTTCAAGCACCGTCTCATTACTCACCTAGCTAATCTAAGTCAAATTCCCCAACCTGCAATAAGCAATTGACCCCCACCTAAAAAATCAGCCAACCCACCCCTATCAAATACATACTCCTTGACTAAAATCCACCACCCTCTAATTTACTCACAACGACAGGGGTGCCACCACAGTGGCTGAGATTCTAACTGAAATAAGAAAACTCTTCGAACCTGAATCGGCTAACACCGACGGAGGGAGTCGAATTTCCAATTCAAAGGAAACCATAGATTTCAAAAGAAAATCCATGCCTGTCAAATCAACATGACAGGCATTTTTTGTGCAAAAAAAAGACACATCAACCAATAACCAACAACCGCTTCATCGACCCAAGCCCAATGACCATCAACAAATGACCATTGACGGGCGAAGCCCAAACACCATGATCTCACCAGAATCCTCAGCAAACAACTCCCATAACGGAGTCACACCAGAAAACTCCACTCAGCGCCAAGACTACACCGGTAACTTCGTTGAAAACATCGACAACTCAGAAGAACTCGCCGCCATCGAAAAAGACCCCACAATCTTCCCTAACTCCACCCGAGTTTACGTAGAAGGCAAGATCCACCCACACATCCGCGTCCCCATGCGCGAGATCCGCCTCTCAGACACAGAGCACCCAGCAAACGCCAGATTCCCAGAAGGCAGAACAGAAGAAAACCCACCCATCCGCGTCTACGACTGCTCCGGCCCATGGGGTGACCCAGAATTCAAAGGAAACGTCACCGAAGGACTCCCAGCACTCCGTCGCCAATGGATCCTAGACCGTGGAGACGTAGAAGAATACGACGGCCGAGAAATCAAACCAGTAGACAACGGCTACCTCTCAGACAAACACGCAGAGAAATACAACGAAGGAAAAGCCACCAAAAACAAACTCAAAGAATACCCAGGCCTCAAGCGCAAGCCAGTCCGCGCATCCGCAGGACACCCAGTCACCCAGAAATGGTACGCTGAACAAGGCATCATCACCCCAGAAATGGAATACATCGCCATCCGCGAAAACATGGGCCGCCTAGAAGAATTCAAAACCATCCACGACTCATACCCAACCACCGACCAACTCCCAGATGACGCATCAGACACCATCAAAGAATTCATCAAACAAAACACCTCCCCACAAGGCTACGAAATGCCTCGTCCATCAGAGATCGACCCACACAAACAAGTCTCACGTAACCTCATGAACCACCAGCACCCAGGTCAGTCCTACGGTGCAGAAATGCCAAAACTCATCACAGCAGAATTCGTAAGAAGTGAAGTAGCCAGAGGAAGAGCCATCATCCCATCAAACATCAACCACCCGGAAAACGAGCCAATGATCATCGGCCGTAACTTCCTCGTGAAAATCAACGCCAACATCGGAAACTCAGCAGTAGCATCCACCATCGACGAAGAAGTAGAAAAAATGCGCTGGGCCACCGCCTGGGGCGCAGACAACGTCATGGACCTCTCCACCGGCAAAAACATCCACGCCACTCGCGAATGGATACTCCGTAACTCACCAGTTCCCATCGGCACAGTCCCCATCTACCAAGCACTAGAAAAAGTAAACGGGAACATCGAAGAACTCACATGGGAACTCTACCGTGACACACTCATCGAACAAGCAGAACAAGGCGTAGACTACTTCACCATCCACGCAGCAGTCCTACTACGCTTCGTCCCACACACCGCACGCCGCATGACAGGCATCGTCTCACGTGGAGGATCCATCATGGCAAAATGGTGCCTAGCTCACCAAAAAGAATCATTCCTCTACACCCACTGGGATGAAATCTGTGACATCTGCGCCGCCTACGACGTCTCATTCTCCATCGGTGACGGACTACGCCCAGGATCCATCGCAGACGCCAATGACTACGCACAACTCGCAGAACTAGAAATACAAGGAGAACTCACACTCCGCGCATGGGAAAAAGGCTGCCAAGTCATGAACGAAGGCCCAGGCCACGT
>JALZVD010000192.1 GCA_023300205.1 Akkermansiaceae bacterium
AACACTAACAACAAAGCAATTAATAGGCTCACTGGGAATCGAACCCAGATCTACGGTTCCGGAAACCGTCGTTCTATCCATTGAACTATGAACCCGTTTAAAATTATATCTCTATCTCAGACGGATGAATTCTAACACTAATGTTTTGCTTTTGCCACCCTAGAAACAAATTTATTCATCTCCTCTTCATTCTCCTCAATGCATTCCACTAACTTAAGTTGAGTTCGAGCACGCACTAAATTATGCTCAGCATACTCGGTTTTAAAATAAACATCTCCCTCAAGATAATCGGTTAAAAATCGAATACCTACCTCAAGCGTCATCAGTTTCCCACCAGTAACCAAATGCTCAATTTCCAGTGGCGTCAGGCAATCACATCCATCCAGGTATCCCTCAGCCAACGCTTCGAACATCGACATCCGCATCTCTACCTTATCCAGATCTTTCTCATCCTCTTCCACTGGTGACGTCGCAGTCCTCACAAGATCACCAAAGTCATACAAAGAAAGCCCAGGCATCACCGTATCTAGATCAATCACACAAACAGCTTCATCCGTCTCCGCATCCATCATCACATTATTCAGCTTCGTATCATTATGCGTCACTCTCACAGGCAACTCCCCTTGCTCAACTAACTCTAATAACTGCTTACACAAAATTTCTCGCTGTTCAATAAAACGTATCTCTGACTCTATATCCTTCAGTCTCCCTCTGGGATCAGTAGACACCATCTCCATCAATCTTGCATAACGTTTCGGTGTGTTGTGAAAGTCTGGAATCGTCTCAACCACTTCCTCCAATGGCATATCACTCACCAGATCCTGAAATGAACCAAACGCCTTAGCTGCCTGATATGCTTGCCTCGTATTCTCCACCACATCATAAGTCTTACAACCCTCGATAAAGTTATAACAACGCCAAACTCCACCACCCTCACCAAAAGCATAAGATCTACCTCCTCTTGCTGGATAGATATTCAGTGTCTGACCGCCAAGATCCTGCTTCACACGTAACACCTTCCAATTAATATGTCGAGTCACCGCCTCCACATTCTTCACTACTTGAAGCGGGTCTTTAAAAACAAACTCATTGATCCGTTGGAGAATGTACTTTGAACGCTTACCATTAGACTCTTCATAGACCGCCAGATACGTGTTATTAATATGACCACTATCTATCTCCAACCCCTCTACAAACTCACCTGCTATCGCAAATTCATTACTAATGGATTTGATCACCTTTTGAACCTGTTCTCTAGTATCGCTCATCATTATCTATTGAAATATTATTAACCTAAAGTCCCTATCTGATAAATCACTAAGGTCCCACCTTTATCCATCTCCACCTCTTCACGCTTCACCTTACTACCCAGCAGCTGCTCCATCATCCGGATCTCTTGCTTGATTAAATTAGGATAAACCGCAAATAGATCAGCCAATGGATTATGATACTCTTCAATCCGGAAGCCATATTCCACATCATATTTACACCGGCTAAAACATCCCGCCTTATCACGTAGATCAGCCAGCCTCGTTGCCTTCTCAACCAATGATTTACCCTTATTAACAGCCACTGACCATTCGTCTCTGAGCTTGTCAAAATGATGAAAGAAAATCTTTTCCGGTGAACTCTCACCAAAAAACTTCTGCATCCCCTCCATCACATTAATGACCAGCTCAGAACTCGGCTGTGGAAATAACTCATCACACTTAGCGGTAAGCTTATAAAGCTTCTCAGGCCTCCCCACTCCACTCCTGGGAACTCGCCAAGTCTTTAAGTAGCCCATCTTCTCAAGCTTCTGGCAGTGTTGCTTCACCCCCATATAACTCATCTCTAACTCACGCGCTAGATCCGCCACAGCCATACCTTGACTCTTCTTAATCGCCTCTATGAGGTTCAAAAGCTGTGGCCTAGATAGATCTCGGAACGCCTCGTTAAACATCGCTTAATGCCTGAAATGTCTGTGCCCTGTAAAGATCATTGCGATGCCTGCCGCATCCGCAGCCGCGATTACCTCCTCATCACGGATAGAACCACCAGGCTGAATACAAGCTGTTGCTCCAGCCTTAATCGCCGCATCAAGTCCATCCGCAAATGGGAACAACCCATCAGACGCTAGCACACTTCCCTCAAGAGAAAGGCCAGCCTCTTCAGATTTCCAAACGGCTAACTTAGAGGAGTCTACTCTGCTCATTTGCCCTGCTCCTATTCCAAGAGTGCGGTCAGCTTTTGCAAACACAATCGCATTAGACTTCACATGCTTCACTACCTTCCATGCAAATCTCATTGCCCTCATCTCCTCTTCAGTAGGCGGACGCTTTGTCACCACTTTCTCTTCTAAATCTTCCAGACCTAAAGGCTGATGATCACGGTCCATTACCATGATGCCTCCCGGCGCGGACCGCAACATTGGCTGCTCCTTATCGAGCTTATATTGATCCACATTCATTTTAATCAAACGAAGATTTTTCTTCTTCTGTAAAATCGCACGCGCTTCAGCTTCATAGTCTGGAGCAATGATCACATCAGTGAAAATCTCACTAATTACACGAGCAAGCTTCTCAGTTAATGGCCGGTTACAAACAATCACACCACCAAACGGCGCCTGCGTATCAGTCTCAAATGCTCGATTCCAAGCCTTCCTTAAACACTCGTCATCCTGACCTATTCCACAAGGATTTGTGTGCTTTAAGATAGCCACCGTTGGTCTAGCAAAATCAAAGATAATATCAGCAGCCGCCTCTATATCTAATACATTCGTATAGCTCAGTTCTTTACCCTGAAGCTGACTAAAGCACTCACTAAAGTTACCATACAGCGTTGCCGCCTGATGTGGATTATCACCATAGCGAAGATTACGCTCGAACGGCAAGGTCATCGAAAATGATGAACGCGAACACTCAGATGACTGACTCAAGAAATTATTAATCGCTCCATCATAAGTAGAAGTCCTTAGGAACACTTTAATCGCACAAGCCTCTCTCAGCTTACGTGTCGTATCTCCATCATTCTCTGCCATCTCCTCTAACACACGGGAGTAATCGTTCACATCAACAACAACAGTCACACTATGGTAATTCTTAGCCGCTGATCGCAGCATAGACGGACCTCCGATGTCAATATTCTCGATTGCTTCGTCAAGAGTAACACCTGGCTTAGCGATCGTCTCCTCAAATGGATACAAATTCACCACCACTAGATCAATCTCAGGAATATTATTGTCCTTAGCCTGCTGTTGATGCTCATCACTATCACGACGCTGCAGTAAGCCACCATGAACCATCGGATGGAGAGTCTTCACTCTTCCATCAAAAAGCTCAGGCGCTCCTGTATACGTCGATACATCGATCACTGGTAAATCTGCATCTCGTAGCGCCTTTGCTGTCCCACCTGTTGAAAGCAGCTCTACTCCCATCTCATGAAGTCCCTTTGCGAATTCGACCAGTCCGGTCTTGTCTGATACTGATAGTAGTGCGCGTTTAATAGCCATAGAATGAATAATGTTGTTAATGAATGAATAAAATAATGGGAGTCTCTGAATCGGTTTGTTTTAAAAAATCAGTGGTTCGCTCGTAACTCAACTAATCAGACTGAGCAAGTCGAATATACGCTTTGTTTATCCATATTCTTAATAAAGATTTCATATCGTCGTGTTTTTCTCATCAGGAACAGGAACAGCTACAGGAGGCTTAGCCTCCATAGGCTGTATTAACGCCTTCCTAATGACATCCCCACCAGAATTACCCTTTGCGCTCGTCGAAATAAAGTTCTCAACAGTAGCAGAAGGATCAATAAAAAATCCAGCTTCACCATTATTATTAGAAGCGATTATACCACAATTAAGTTTAGAACCCTTACCCTGAACCACTACACCAGAAAGCACATTATTAATGGCCCAAACCTGATCTAACGTAGCCTCTGCCTGATAATGAATCACTACCCCACATTGACTATTAGACTCCGTCTTTACCTTTTCAAGCTTCACATTAGAACCCTCACCCATGATCAAAACACCGCTACCTGCATTGCTATTCGCGGTAATATCAGTCAGCTTTCCACTCGCACCTTTCCAAAAATCCACCCCATGTTCATAATTACCAGAAAGGTCAGAATCTTTAATCTCAGCATAACTAGATGTACCCATCACACTCACTCCATCCCAGGAATTTGATGTAACCTTACATTTAGCCATATTCAACATCCCTGACACCACTGCTACCCCATGACCAGAGCTCTCTTTCACAGTCACATTACGCATCGTTAAATTGGCGGCGAGCATAATTAACGGAAACCTCTCAAGTGCATCATCTTCATAAGATACCCCCCTAACAGCAAGATTAGAAATAGTATAAAACTGGTCATCACCCGTGAGAGTAAATGCAGACGTAGTCGTCGTGTCACACTCAATAATGGTAACACCCTCACCTTTACCTTTGATATGAAGCCCCTTATCGAGCATCGCCTGAAGTTTATGCACCCCTTTACTTAGCTCAATAGTATCTCCCTCTCGTAATCTACTAGCGGCCTCATTAAGTGTCGCTGCATCCTCAGGAACTCGAAGAGAATAAGGATGCGTATTCATTTTTTTCCTCAGCGCTACTGCAGACGAGTGCCCCGGATAGATCAGCAGGGCTCTATCTAACAAGTTAATCGCTTCTGGTGAATACTTACCCAGATCTAATGCCTTAGCGGAACCTATTAATTTCTCAACCTCCATCAAATCCTTACGTTCTTGACCCCGACCATTAGCAATCAAATCATTAAATTTAGATACCTCCGTGAGTGAATAAGAATCATCGAGAAGCAGACCCACACTATTTTCTGCAGCCTTCCACTCCTTGGCCTTTAAAGCCTGTTCAAACACTCTGATACTATTCTCAATACGCAGTTGCTTAGCTATCTTCTCCTCTGCCACTAGTCTCTGCTGCTCTGCAGCATTAACCCTATCTTTCTCTTTCTTAAGTAGGAATCTCTCTTTAGCAGTTAGCCCAGGCATGCTTTCCTCTATCGCCTCATTGCTACCATATTCAGATCCAGTAAATAAAGGAGACCTATAAAAGAAATGCTGTAGTAATAACCAAGACACAAAACCCACCACACTAGCAGCACTAATGAAAATAAGCACATTTGCCAATACCCCGCCCCTACATCTCTGAGAAGTAGAGCCGTTGGGCCGATAAGTAGAATCTGGGGTAGGAGTTTTCAAATTAATAAATAGTAAATGATATTATCGTGGATCTTCAATAGCGCTGATGGCTTTCATAACAAGATCCGCAATCTTTTGATAACCCTCCTTACCTCGATATTCCTTCAACTTCTCCTTATCAAAATAAATAGCATCTCCAACTACAACAGAAATTTGCTCCATCTTCATCTTACTAGATCCTCTGGGCAGAGCCTCTCTAGCTCCAAATATACGCATAGGCTGAACCACAGTCTGAGATTTAGCAATGATCAAACCTACCCCAGGAAGTGCAGGCCCTAAATCTCCCGTGAGCGTTCGTTCCCCCTCTGGAAACACCACCACCTTTTTACCGTCTTTAAGAGCTTTGATGATCTTTTTTAGCCCAGTCATGTCAGGATTATCCTGATCTACTGGTATCGCATCCCAGCGTGTATAAAGCCAATTACTAAGACCTGTAAATAAAGTCTTACGTGCCAAATACGTTACATTCTGCGGATGTGAAATCCCGATCAATGGAGGATCCAAAAAACTCTCATGATTTGCGGCCATCATAACACCGCCTTCTTTCACCAGTTTCTCCTCATTCACTAAATTCAGGTTATAAAATGCCTTACCTGCGCTCTTGAAGAATATATAACCTAGCCAATAAACCGTCTTCATCTCTCTAAAAATTTAAATGTATCCTATCAAGCATCGTGCCTGGAGCCCCTCGTTCTCTCAAAACCTCGACCGCAGCAGAAACCACCTCATCAATACTCATCTCACTAGTATCAATCACTACCGCCCCATCTGCAACGATCAAAGGAGACACCTTCCTCTTGCTATCCTCAGAGTCTCGTTGAGCAACCGCATCATCTAAGCCCTCTGCTGAGCGCCTAGCCAGACGCACCTCTTCAGAAGCGTCAATATAGATCTTAAACGGTGTATCAGGAAAAACCACACTACCTATGTCTCTCCCCTCCATAACAACACTTCCTAACTCCAAATAATCACGCTGCTTAGCCACTAATAATTTGCGCACCTCTGGAATCGCAGCCACTCGGGAAACACGCTGATTCACAGCATCCTGTCGCAGCTCCAAACCAGGGTAACACCCGTCCACAAGAATCGTAGAAACACCATCCTCCACTCCACAACTGAAGACCACATCACCAAGCATCGCTATCACAGCAGAAGAATCATCCGGATCCACATCATCACGTAAGCTTGCCCATGCCACAGCACGGTACATCGCTCCAGTGTTAACCATAATAAGCCCCAACTTCCTTGCTAAAGTCTTAGCAACCGTACTCTTTCCAGAGGCTGCTGGCCCATCAATCGCCACAGCTATATGCTCATCCTCGTTCATACTCAAACCCTAGCTGATTCTTAATAAATGAAAAGTATTATCCTGAGCAAATGCTCGCGAATTTCTCGAAATAGTCAGGGAACGTCTTAGCCGTGCAACCAGGCTCATTTATGATCACAGCCGTGTCACTCAGCGCAACTAGAGAAAAACACATCGCAATCCGGTGATCATCATAAGTATCTATCTCTGCCAACTTTAGCTCAGCTTGCGGAATGGGTGTAATTTCAATGAAATCCTCTCCCTCCACTACCTCCACTCCTAATTTCCTTAGCTCAGTAGCCATCGCAAATAACCGGTCCGTCTCTTTCACTCTCCAATTATAAATATTTCTAATTGCCGTCTTACCTTCCGCAAATATGGCCGCAGTCGCTATCGTCATCGCAGCATCAGGAATATGATTCATATCCTGATCCACCCCTACTAAATTACCAGACTTCACAGAAATGTAATCATCTCCCCACTCAACCTCAGCCCCCATATCTGATAAAACATTCGCAAACTGCACATCACCCTGCACACTAGTCTTCCCTATTCCTGTAACCTTCACCTCTCCACCTTTAATAGCCGCAGCAGCCATGAAATATGATGCTGAAGAAGCATCACCCTCAACCATAAACACACCAGGGGACTGGTAAAGCTGACCTCCCTTCACCCTAAAGACCCTAAAATCATCATGCTCAACTTTCACTCCAAATTTAGCCATGATATCCAGCGTGATCAAAATATAAGGCTTAGAAACAAGTTCACCCACAATCGTAATCTCACTATCCTCCTTAGCCATCGGTGCCGCCATCAATAAAGCCGTAAGAAACTGACTAGAAATAGAGCCATCAATATTCATCTTCCCCCCATTCATCCCTCTCGCTGAAATCTTAAGAGGTGGATACCCCTCATTCTTCAGACACTCCACATCACAACCCGCTTCACGCAAGACATCAATCAATGCATCAATCGGTCGCTCCTCCATTCTAGGCTCCCCAGTCAGAAGATACTCCCCCTTACCCAAGCACAACGCCGCGCACAATGGCCGCATCGCCGTACCCGCATTCCCCAGAAACAATTCTAAAGCATTATCATTTTCAAAAGCTCCAGCATTCCCTCTAACCTTACAAACCGTCTTCCCTTCATAAAGCTCATACTCAATACCTAGCTTAGTAAGAGCGTTCAACATATGCCGTATGTCATCACTATCTAACAGATTACGTATCTCCGTCACCCCATCAGCCAATGCAGCCAAAAGTAACGCCCTATTTGATAAACTCTTTGAGCCCGGTAAATTGATCACACCACCTACCTTAGTAATCGGTTCTAGTCTTAATGATTCCATAATAATGTTCTTACTCTAAATTAAATCTCTGCGTCGCTTAGCCTCCATCAGATACTTCAGCACCCCATCCTCATCATTACCTTCCAGCATTGCCTGAAACGTATTCAGTTCAGAAATACTCTCCGCTACAGAACGCTGTAACGCATCTCTATTCTCCAACATGATCTCAGCCCAGAGCTCAGGATCACCAGCGGCCACCCGTGTAGTATCTCGTAATCCTCCACCAGCTAACTCACCTATATCCTCAAAGGACAATCCCACCATCGCTACCATACTAGCCATCGCATGCGGAAAATGACTAATCCTAGCCACCGCATAATCGTGGTCCTCAGGACTGAGCTTCCTCACTCTACATCCCAAGCTAGTCCAATAAAATTCTAACAGTTCCAATTCTGCCGCATCAGCTAACATATTCGAACTCGTCAAAATACAAGCAGCACCATCCAGCAATTCACCATATGCAGCAGAAAAACCCTTCTTCTCAGACCCTGCCATCGGGTGGCTTCCCACATACTTCACATGCGTTCCCTCCAACAAAGGCTCAATTTCCTCATGAGGAAAACGCTTCACACTCCCTACATCTGTAATCAAAAACTCTTCCTCACATCGTAACTCTAACAGCTCTTTAACCAGCTTAGACATCGTCCCTACAGGCGTCGCCAAGATCACTAAGTCCGCACCTTTCACCACCTCTGCGAAATCTGATGACGCCAGATCCAAGCCCATCTCCCTAGCCTCTGCAGCCACTTGCTCCTTTCGCGCCCACAATACAACCTCCACATCAGGAAAATGCTCCTTTGTTGAAATCGCCACAGAGCCTCCTAAGAGCCCTCCCCCTAATATTGCTACTCGCTTGATCATTCGGTCAAAAAACTAATACACCGAGGCCTGACTAGCAAGACTCGGTGTAGATAAATTCTAAATAATAGATCAATAAAAAATCCATTATACTTTCAAGATAACCTTATGGCACCTTGAAAATGTGAGATGGATTAGAATCATGCGGATCGCGCACTTTCGTCCCACTTGGTATCCCTCTTACATCCACCTGATTGTGAGTGTAT
Source organism: Akkermansiaceae bacterium (assembly GCA_023300205.1). GTDB lineage: Bacteria > Verrucomicrobiota > Verrucomicrobiia > Verrucomicrobiales > Akkermansiaceae > Rubritalea. Next base: position 8,925 of record JALZVD010000192.1, read on the forward strand.
GGGTT